>NZ_JARXOW010000001.1:1804962-2105789 GCF_030182585.1 Pedobacter faecalis
CCATCATATATTCCCAAATACTACGGGAATCAAGGATCGAACAGGCACTGGTAAAGCCCTGCCTTAGATCATGCCACCTATCAAGATAACAACAAAGACGTAACACTGACAGCGTTCGGTCGCCCTATAGCGCGTCAACCCCCAGGGTAACCCTATACTCATATTGAAGCGAACAGGCGTTGCTACAAAGGCAGGACTAAAGCAGTGGCAAAGATCGCCGGGCAGCAAGGCTGAATTTTGGACTTATAAAAGAAATTTGTTAGTATTGATCGCATAAACGATTCCTCATGAAACGCTCTATACTATTCCTCGGCCTGGCAATATTATTTGGTACGGGCTGCAATAAACCAGCGCCGGCTCTCCCCTACAACATGAGAGATCCAAAGGTAATGATACAAACTGTGGTAAAGGGTTTGGCGGGAGCCGACAGCGTAAGGATTTTCAGAGAGGCCTTGAGTAACCTCAGCCTATCCGCCGAGGAAACTGCAGACGGAATAACCGTATTGCCTCCGCTAAACGGAGAAATGGCTCAAGGCAATATGGTAGGCAGGGAAGCTGGAAAACTTACAGAGCTCACTGCCAATGCCCTTAAGGACCATATCATAAAAGGGGTATACAACCAATACGAATTGCATAATGGCAGGACTTTCACCACTTTAAGCGGCAAAACCCTTAAGATAAGCAGACGTGCCGATACCGTATGGGTAAACGGAATACAAATAGGTCGCAAACAAGCGGTGTTGACCGACGACCAGGCCATACATATCATCAAACGGGCCATCACCCCATCCAATATTAACGACCCGCTGGAAACGACAACTTTCGACATTACCGTGTGGGACAGCAGCGAATGGAGCCCGCAGCACCCGAAAGGAAAAACCGTAGAGGGCGCCCTCGTGGAACTTTATAAAACCCAGCTGGATTTCACGGCCGGCAAACTGGCTTACAAAACGTTGACCGGGAACAATGGCCTAGCCCACTTTCCGAAATTGAAACCCGGACGCTATTACATCCATACCGAAATGGCCGGGAAAAGTAACGTATGGGTGAAAAGGACGTACGAAGGCCCTATCCTGGCAGGGCCGGCTATTAAGGGAATTTTCCAGTCGGACGCCGAGGCCGCAGGGGCACCCACGCAGGAAGGGCCAGTTGCCGGAAACCTGAGGTGGATAGACTTAAATGGCGATAATAAGATCGACGTTAGTGATTACTTTTCGATGCCATACGAAAACTTTGGGACGATAGACGGCTTGACCAGAAAGGCCGACATTACGATAGGGAAATATCTTAATCGCTAGCATTGCCCTACCGGCATATGTATGCTTTTCATTAACTTAGACGCAACTTGTCAGTTTTGAAAACCTACAGCGGATATACCGAGCAGGAACTTGTTGCCTTGCTTACGCAGGGCGATGAGGCTGCGTATACCGAGATTTACAACCGGTACGAGGCCCTGGTGTATACGTTTACTTACAAGCGTACCGATGATAAGGAAGAAGCCAGGGATATCGTCCATGAGGTTTTCCTGTACCTCTGGGAACAGCGGCAAAGCCTGCATTTTACCAACGGGATACTTCCATTCATTTATACTTCTGTCAAAAACAAAATCCTGAACCGGATAAAGCATAAAACAGTGTCGGCCAGGTATCTGGATGCCTTTCAAAGTTACCTGGAGTTTAATGACAACAGTGCTGATCATCTGCTGAGGCATAAGGAACTGGCCGCATTGATTGAGAAAGAGATCGCTGCCCTGCCCACTAAAATGCGGCAGGTGTTTGAGTTGAGCCGCAATACCAATTACACCCGAAAGGAAATTGCCGCTGCATTGGAAATTTCAGAAGAAACGGTAAAAAGTCATATGCACCATGCGCTTAAGATCTTGAAAGCGAAGTTGGGTTCGCTGATGTTGCTCGTGTTTATGTAAGCTAGAAAAAATTTTTCTGAAAAACGTTTGCGCAACCATTTGGTTGTATTTATATTTGGCAACCATTTGGTTGTATTATGATAGAGAGAAGAGATGTTTTTCAGGCTATTGCCGATCCGACGAGGCGAATGATCATTACCAAGCTGTCGCACGGAGCGCTCAATATTGCGCAGATCGGTGAAGATTTTGGCATGAGCAGGCAGGCGATTGCTAAGCACATCAAGATTCTGCATGAATGCGGGATCGTATCGATGAAGCAGCGGGGACGGGAACAGGTGTGTGAGGCGAAACTGGAAAAGCTGGATGAAGTGACCGACTGGGTGAGCGAATCGCGGAAGCTGTGGAAGCAGCGGTTTGACAAGCTCGACAAATTCCTTGAAACGATTAAAAAATAACGGATATGAACAAAGTAACCGATATGAACGCTGAGAAGAAAGAACTCTTTATTACGCACTTGTTTAACGCGCCTGTCGAGCTGGTGTTTCGGGCATGGACCGATGCCGAACAATTAAAACAGTGGTATGCGCCCGATGGCTGCACGGTTGAATTTAAAAACCTGGATGTGCGCGAGGGCGGGCATTTCCTGTCCTGCATCCATGACCCGGTGTATGGAGAATGCTGGGTTAAGGGTGTTTACCTGGAAGTGGTGCCTAACGAAAAACTCGTGCAAACGATGGTGATGTCGGACGAGAACGGCAATTCTGTAAGTTCGGTTGAGGCCGGGAAAGTAGAAGACTGGCCGGAAGAGCAGGTTACGACGATTACGTTTGAGGCGGTTGGTATGCAGACGAAAGTTTCAATTCATCAAACAGTTTCGGAAGAGAAAGCGAAAGAGACGGGTGCTTATCAAAGCTGGATCAAGATGCTGAAGAAGCTCGAGGGATTGGTTGGGTAAGCTCCTCATCAACCATTCTCGATAATCTAAATTTTATTTGGAACGTTAATTTGTTAATCGTAATATTGCGATGGATATATTTGAATATGGGAGCGACAAAAACCGACTTATTTACCAAAGAGCAGAATGAGATGGCTGCGATGGCGAAAGCCTTGGCGCATCCTGCGCGTATAGCCATATTGCAATACTTGATCAAAAAGAATGTCTGCATTACCGGTACGCTGGTTGAAGAACTCGGACTTGCTCAGGCTACGACATCGCAACACTTGAAAGAACTGAAGAACGCAGGAATTATTCAGGGAAACATTGAGGGAACAAGCGTTTGTTATTGTATTGACGCCAAAATCTGGAAGCAGTATAAAGCACTTTTCAATAGCTTTTTTGGGGATATCCAAATCAAGGAACAAAATTGTTGTTAAAAAAATTTGAATTTATTAATCGTAATATTACAATAAACAAATCGAGCTATGGAAGCACTGACATGGGAAATATTTAAAGCACAGCTCCGGTCAAATAAAGAACTGGATTTGCAGTTTCAGTATGCGGAAGACAAACGGGCCGACCCGGCTTATCACATCACGGAGATCAAGCAGGCTCCGATTACGTCGGTTGACTGTGGAGGCATGATGAACTCCTGGACCGAAGTCATTGTTCAAGTCTGGGAATCGGGCACAGAACATCAGGAAAGATCGATGAAGGCCAGTAAAGCACTTTCGATTATTGACCTGGTGGAAAAGTCGTTGCCCCTCCATCCACAAGCCATTGTTAAGATCGAGTATGGCAATGCGGATTTCGATACCCGCCAGATGCTGCCGAAATCTGTTGTAGTTGAAGGCCAAAACCTTGTTGTGGATTTGCGTCCGGACACCGTCCAGTGTAAGGCGACGGACCGGGGCGGCAATTGCGGTCCTAAACCAAAGATCGAATTAAAGAACCTTACCTTAAATGCGGAATGTACTCCTGCTAGCGGATGTTGCAGTTAAACTTATCAATAAACAATATGAAGAGAATTTTAGTACTGTGTACGGGCAATAGCTGCCGTAGCCAGTTGGCGGAAGGCTATCTGCGCCATTTTGCGGGAGACAAAGCGGAAATTTACAGTGCGGGTGTAGAAACACATGGGGTGAACCCGCGCGCCGTTGCAACGATGAAGGAAGATGGGATTGATATATCGGGCCATACTTCCAACAATATGGATGAATATCGTGACATTGATTTTGATTTTGTGATTACCGTGTGCGACAATGCAAAGGAACGATGTCCCTTCTTTCCATCTAAAGCACAGAAATTTCACCATAATTTCCCTGATCCGGCAAAGGCCACAGGTACAGAGGCGGAGATTATGGAGCAATTCAGGGCGGTACGGGAGCAGATAAAAGCCTACAGCCGGGAATTTGTGAAGCAAAACATCGCATCATATGAGCGCCAATAATTGCAGTCCCGCAGCAGAGCGAAAGCGTCTGAGTTTTTTAGACAGGTATCTGACGCTGTGGATTTTCCTGGCTATGGCTGTCGGTGTGGCCTTGGGCTATTTCATGCCTTCATCTGCGGTGTGGATAAACAGCTATAGCAGCGGCACAACGAATATACCGCTGGCGATAGGGCTGATCCTGATGATGTACCCCCCACTGGCTAAGGTGAAGTATGAGCATATTGGCAAGGTGTTCCGCAACTTTAAAGTACTGGGCACTTCCCTGGTGCTGAACTGGGTAGTTGGGCCGGTGCTGATGTTTGGGCTGGCACTGTTTTTCCTGAATGGCTACCCTGAGTATATGACCGGGCTGATCCTGATCGGGCTGGCCCGCTGCATTGCTATGGTGGTAGTCTGGAATGAACTGGCCGAAGGGAACCGGGAATATGCAGCTGGTCTGATTGCTTTGAATAGCATTTTCCAGGTATTGTTGTACAGCATATATGCTTATGTATTCATCACCCTACTGCCGCCCTTGTTTGGCGTGACTGGTCTTGATGTGCATATCACCATCGCTGAGATCGCCACAAGTGTGGGTATCTATCTGGGGATTCCTTTTGCAGCAGGTGTGATTAGCAGGTATGCATTAATCGCGTTGAAAGGTGAAGAATGGTATCAGGATCGTTTCATCCCTTTAATTTCACCTATAACGCTGATCGCCTTGCTGTTTACCATTATCGTGATGTTCAGTTTAAAGGGTGAGCTGATTGTACAGTTGCCCATGGATGTATTTCGCATTGCGGTACCGCTGGTGATCTACTTTGCGCTGATGTTTGTGGTGAGCTTTTTTGCTGGCAAAAAAGTGGGCGCTGACTATTCGCAGAGCGCATCTATTGCCTTTACTGCGGCCGGCAATAACTTTGAACTGGCCATTGCGGTGGCTATCGGGGTTTTCGGGATCAATAGCGGGCAGGCTTTTGTTGGGGTTATAGGACCATTGGTAGAAGTACCTGCGCTCATTGCTTTGGTGAACCTGGCTTTCTGGTTCAGGAAGCGGTATTAACGACAAATAATCGGAATGACGCAATGATGAGAAAGTGCTTATCAGCGCTCGGCGACGTACTGAAAGCTCGGGCCGGTTGGGTAAGCGGAAATTTTTGTGAATTTTTACTTATCAAAGTACGATAATCAATTAAGAATATGCGAGGGTCTATAGCAATAAACGTTAAAAGGGAGCATTACTTGAATACGGTGAAAGCAATTCGGGTAAACAATTTTAGCCGGAATCTTCCCTTTCTAATACTTTCCGATAAACTTCCTGATGGGCAGGTATATCGCGAATTTTCCGATGGACGTATTGAGCTGCAAGAGGTGACCTCCAAAGGCTCAAACTTCCAGTATCGTGTTATAAAAACTTTGTCAAACACCGAGGCTGACAAGGTTAGAAAAGAGCATGGATTACTCTAAACCTACGCTAATTGTTATTTCGGGGCCAAATGGCGCTGGAAAGTCAACACACATACAAACAATGCTTCCCGAAGCATTCAACGGAATATGGTCTTTTGATCGAGATAAGACGCGCATTGCCTTTGAAAAAGATCTTTTGCAGTCTGAGGTTCCCGCCAACGAAGTGTTCGCAAAGGCCACGCGATTAATGGAAAATAAGTTGGTAGAGGAGATGAAGGAAGCCGTCAGAAAAAAGAGGCACTTCGTACTGTAGACACCACTTTCACACCCTGACTATTGGAAATATATAGACTTATTTGATGACAATGGGTATAAGATACAGCTCAACTATCTGTGCCTGGATAAAATCAGTGATTGCATTGCGCGCGTTGGACAACGTGTTTTGGAGGGTGGACACTATGTCGACCCCTCTACCATTAAAGGTGTATATGAGCAAAACCTCAAATTTATCAATGAATTTCATAAGACCTTCAAGCTTATCGAATTATATGACGGCATGAAGGTACCAACACTTTTAGCAAGATTTGAAGATGGTCGTGTTGTCCTGGCAGAAAAAGGTGCATCAAAGAAAACATGGATAAAATCCGGCTTGCCTGAGCTGACAAAGCTCATTAATATATAAAACACAAATTTTTCATTTTCTTTTCACCCTTAGCCTGCACTTAGTTGTCATGTATATGAATTGCCGGAAAAAGGTGATGGTTATATGGATAATAAGCGTGCAAAAGAACTGATTGAAAGCTATAAAGCGGGGACGGCGACGCCGGAGGAGCTTGGTGTGATTGAGAAATGGATCATGCTGGGTACCGTGCGGGATATGGACTTAAGCGAGGTGGAGCTGCAGGCTGAACTGAATATTATCCGTAGTCGTTTGCCTTTGAGCACTGTTATAGCAGTTGGTAATGAAACTGATAATGCGCTTAGCAGTGCAGCTGGTAATGCTCCAGCGCAGGAAGCTGGCGCGGCCGGCGCGAATATAAAACTATGGCCTAAGTTTACGATTGCAGCCAGCATAGCCGCAGCGGTGGCGACGATTGTGTTCGGCATTTGGTTCTTTAACTATCGTGGCGACCGTAATGCCGGAGATGCGAAGGACATCTCGAACTATGCAAATGATATAGCGCCCGGACAATATGGTGCAACGATAACACTGGCGAATGGAAAGACGATCGTGCTGGACAGTGCCAAAGCCGGTGTGGTGATTGGGCAGGCGCTGACTTATAATGATGGTACTGAGGTGCCGTCATCCGGAATTGGGGAACCGTCATCCCGAACCGAAGGGAGGGATCTCTTGAATGGCAAGGGCAAGAGGTCTCCCGACGGGTCGGGACAAGTTCTCGGTTCCCTCGAGATGACGGCAAGTACTGCCCGGGGGCAAACATACCAAATTACACTGCCAGACGGAACGAGAGTCTGGTTGAACGCTGCTTCGAAGATCGAATTTCCCGCCTCGTTCGCAGGGTTAGTCAAGCGGGAAGTTCGATTAAGTGGCGAAGCTTACTTTGAAGTTTTCAGGAATAAAAAGCAACCTTTTGTAGTAACCTCCAAAAATTTGAGTACCGGCAGCGAGCAGCAGGTCGAAGTACTTGGTACGCATTTCAATATTAACACCTATACTGAGGTGATTGCCACTACCCTACTTGAGGGGAGTGTGCGGGTAAACGACATGGTTATGCTGAAGCCTAATGAACAGTTGTTACAGAAAACAGATGGCAGCATTGACATATTAGAAGCCGATGCAACGAAAGTATTGGCCTGGAAGGCCGGGGATTTCCGGTTTAGCGACGATAGCATCACCGAGGTGATGGATCAATTGGCCCGCTGGTACAACATAGAAGTGTTATACAAAGGGCCGAAACCAACAGAGCGTTTTACCGCAGCCATATCCAGAAACAAGAACATTAGCCAGATCCTGAACGTGCTGGCCAAAACCAAAGCAGTGCGATTTGAAATAAACGGAAAGACGGTTACCGTAACTAAATAAATAATCAACAAACCAAAACCAAACCACATGAAAAGACTCTACAAAAACGACCCTTAATCATCATCCATAAAGAACAAAGGCCGGGAGTGCTGTAACACTACCGGCCGGAGTTCAGGTATCCCTATTGACAAAATTTGAGATAAGACAACAAGTAAAAAAACCTAAACAAAGTAAAAGTAATGAATTTTTACACTAAAAGCCTATACCGGCAGCGACCGGCTATGGCGAAAATTTTGTTGGTGATGAGGCTAATCGTAGTACTATTAACAACGGCAATACTCCAGGTAAGCGCGGCAGGCTACGCCCAAAAAATCAGCCTGTCTAAAAAATCAGCCCCGCTGATCGGCGTATTTAACGACATCAGAAACCAAAGCGGATACGACTTCGTGTTTACCACCGCCCTGCTCGAAAGCGCCAAACCCGTAAGCATTAACGTAAAGAACACCGAACTCAAAGAAGTGCTGGACAAGATATTCGAAAACCAGCCCCTCACCTACACTATAGAAGACAAAACCGTAGTCGTCTCCAAAAAAGAAAGCAGCTTATTGGACAAAGTAATCGCCCGATTTCAGGCGATTGATGTGCGGGGTAAAGTGGTGGATGAGCAAAATCAGCCCTTAGCCGGGGCTTCTGTGACGGTAAAGGGTAAGAACCAGCAGACGAAGACTGATGCGCAGGGAAATTTTTATTTGCAAAATGTAGATGAGAAGGCAACGCTGGTGATATCTTTTGTTGGGTTTAAAACGACGGAAGTTAGTGTGAAGGAAGATTTAGGAATTTTGACTTTGAAGCTGGAGGATAATTCGCTTGAGCAAGTGCAGGTTATAGCATATGGTGAAGTACAAAAGAAATTCAGCACCAGCAACATTGGCAGCGTAAATGCAAAAACAATCGAAAATCAACCTATAACAAATCCATTGCTGGCATTGCAAGGGCGCGTTGCCGGTCTTTTCATACTACAGTCTTCCGGTGTTTCTGGTGCATCAGTCAACGTCACAGTTCAAGGACAAAACAGTTTGAAAAAAGGTAATGTTCCTTTTTACGTTATTGATGGAGTACCTTACGAACCCAACTCACTTATGTCTCGTACTACTCCCGGAGTAATGAATGGGGCAGCTTACAGCAATTTAAGTTTTATCAATCCTGCGGATATTGAAAGCATTGATGTATTAAAAGATGCGGATGCAACAGCCATCTACGGTTCACGTGCCGCTAATGGTGCAATCCTCATCACAACCAAGAAAGGGAAAGCCGGCCAGACCAAAGTAGATTTAAATTTACAGACCGGTTGGGGCAAAGTAGCCAAAACACCCAATATGTTGACCGGATCTGAGTATTTGGAATTGAGAAGAGAAACCTATCAGAATGGGCAAACCAGTCCAAGTACAACCGATTATGATGTAAACGGTGTATGGGATTCATCACGTGACGTAAACTGGCAGAAGGAACTCGTAGGAAGCACTGCGCAGTATCAGAATTTGCAGGCCAGTGTGTCTGGTGGCTCTGATAAAACGCAGTTTCTTGCAGGTGCAGGTTATTTACGAGAAACCCCTGTTTTTCTGGGTAATTTCTCCAATGTGAAGACGACTGTACGTTTCAATGTCAACCACGCCAGTCAGAATAATAAATTCAGATTCTTTTTATCAGGTAAGTATCTGCAAGGAAACAATCAACTTCCAACAGTCGATTTTTCAGAAATAGCCGCTACGCTGTCACCAAATGCTCCTGATTTGTATAAGGCCGATGGAACATTAAACTGGTCACCGCTTCCTACAAATCCTAACATTCTAACATTTATCAATCCTGCGGCAAATCTTTTGACAACATATTCTGATAAGGCTAGAAACCTGATTGCAAATTCAAACATATCCTATGAAGTTATTCCAGGACTGTCTCTGAAATCAACATTTGGCTACAATCGTTTGGCATCAGATGAGTTGGTAAAAAACCCAATGACTTCAAAAAAGCCGGATATTCTGCCTATCAGAAATTCTGCTTCCTATTCAAATAAAAGTATAGAAACCTGGATCATCGAGCCGCAGCTAACGTTCAATAAAACATTTGCTTTCGGAGCAATTGATGCGCTGTTGGGAAGTACATTTCAGCAGACAAACAGCAATCTAATATCTCTGTCAGGTGTTGATTATGCTAGTGATGCGCAACTCTCTGATTTAAACTCTGCTGGAACGAAAAGCGTAGATTATTCATTGCAGTCAACTTATAGGTACAGTGCTATTTTTGGTCGTTTGAATTATCGGTACAAAGATCGCTACATCATTAACCTTTCTGCAAGAAGGGATGGAAGTAGTCGGTTTGGCTCGCAGAACCTGTTTCACAGCTTTTATAGTGTCGGCGGTGCATGGCTATTTACAGAAGAAAACTTCATAAAGAACACAATTCCTGCATTAAACTATGGTAAACTGAGGGCAAGCTACGGCACTACTGGAAATGACCAGATAGGAGATTATGAATTTTACAGCTTATACAACCCTTATAGTGTTGGAGTCAACATTTTAAATACAACTGGATTAAAGCCTCGAGGGCTTTCCAACGCTTATCTGGAATGGGAAGAAACCCGCAAGTTGAATTTGGGTATAGATCTTGGTTTTTTTGATAACAGGATTTTGGTTAATGCAAACTATTTCCGTAACAGATCCTCCAATCAACTATTAAATCAAAACCTGTCCGTAGTAACCGGCTTCGGTTCAATTGTCAGAAATCTTCCAGCGACTGTGCAAAACACAGGCTGGGAATTTACATTGGATTATGAACCTGTAAGGGGAAAGGCCTTTACCTGGCAGGGATCGGCAAATATCACCATACCCAAAAACAAGCTGGTACGTTATGACGGTTTGGAGACAAGCACGGATAGGAATGCTTACGTCATTGGGCAGCCAATAACGATAAGAAAATTCTTTAACTATGCAGGAGTAAACCCGCAGACTGGTTTATATCAATTTCTAAATGCAAAAGGTGAACTGACTTCTACACCTAGCGATCCTGTCGACAGGACAGCATTGATCAATACTGATCCAAAATGGTATGGAGGTATAAGCAATACCTTCAACTATAAGGGCTTCAGTTTAGATGTGTTTTTTCAATTTGTTAAGCAAAAATCCCTCGCAGCTTCCAGATTTGGCAGCTTTCCAGGCATTAGCTACAACAAGAATCAGCCTGATGTTGTGTTGAATCGGTGGCGTAAACCAGGTGATGAGGGAGCCGAAATACAAAAAGTGACCTCTAATTTTATTGAAATTCTGTTTACCTCTTTAAATGCGTCCAGTAGCTCCGGAATAGTTAGTGACGGTACTTTTGTCCGTTTAAAAAACGCGTCCCTTTCCTACACGCTCAATAATGAGTTAACAAAGAGGGTTCATATATCCAATGCACGTTTCTTTGTTCAAGGTCAGAATTTATTAACATGGACAAATTTTTTTGGCGGTTTAGATCCTGAAATCCGTGGGGGTCAATCTACGTTAGGTACATTAAGAATGATCACTTTGGGTACACAGTTAACTTTTTGACAATGATAATCCAGAATACAATGAAAACTATATATAATTATCGCGGGCAGTATGTACTGGTGTTACTGTGCTTATTGCTTCCATTATCCAGTTGCAAAAAATTTATTGAAGTAGATCCGCCAGCAACATCTGTCAATGAGGGTAACGTATATGCATACAACTCCACTGCGTATGCTGCAATGATTGGGATATATGCCCAAATGTCTGATAATTTTTTTCTCAGGAACATCAGTTTGTATGCTGAACTATCAGCGGATAATTTAAAGTTGTTAAACAATAACAAAACAGACTATGCTACTTATTATCAGAACGGACTTGTTTCATCAAATGACAATAGTCCGAAGTTCTGGCTGCTGACATACCCTTATATTTTTAACGTCAATTCTGCAATAGAGGGGCTGAACAAATCTAAAGGGGTAACCTCACCAACTCGAGAAAACTTACTCGGTGAAGCCTATTTCCTTCGCGCCTTTTTTTACTTCTATCTTGTCAATTCTTATGGGGACATACCGCTGGCACTGAGTACAGACTATATTGTCAATAACAATCTCTCGCGTACCAATTCAAGCCAGGTGTATAGCCAGATCATAGAGGATTTAAAGAAAGCGCAAGATATGCTATCAGATAATTACCTAAAAGCCGATGCCGTTACACCGTTTCCTGCTGGTCAAGAAGAAAGGATAAAACCGAACAGGTCGGCAGCGTCAGCCCTTTTGGCAAGAGTATATTTATACCAAAAGGACTGGGCAAATGCAGAACAAGCAGCATCCGAAGTGATTAATAAATCAACGCAGTACGCAGCGATTCCATTGAACCAGGTATTTCTAAAAAACAGCAAGGAAACCATTTGGGCAATTCCAAGCGTTAGCACTGGAAACCCGAATACACCATTGGGTGATGTATTAATTCTACGGCCAGGTGGGCCAGGGGATGTTGCAGATCGAACCATATACCTTTCACCGGATTTTACCACGATCTTCCAGAGCGGAGATCAGCGGAAAAATATCTGGACAGCCAGCGTAACGGATGTTAATAATACACCTTACCCTTACGCTGCTAAATATAAGGCCACATCTGCGAATGCTCAGTCTGAATATACGGTAATTTTAAGGCTGGGAGAATTATATCTAATAAGAGCGGAAGCAAGAATACAACAGAATAAGATCGCCGAAGGGATCGCCGATTTAAACGTATTACGGGATCGCGCTATAGATAAATCTGAACCGGATCTTGATTTACGGTTGAAATTGCTGTCGGGCTCTTTATCTAAAGAAGCAGCAATCACTGCCCTGGCCTATGAACGGAGGGTAGAAATGTTCTGCGAGTGGGGCGATCGATGGTATGACCTCAAACGAACCGGCCAGATAGACGCGGTGATGGCGCCAGCCACTGCAAAAAAAGGGGGTATCTGGGCATCTTTTAAACAATGGTATCCTGTTCCAGCTGACGAGATCCGGATCAATACCAAATTAAGCCAGAATACAGGCTACAATTAATCATTTACCAGTACTAAGTATCTGCAAGGAGCAATTTCACTATAGCTCCCTGCAGATACTTAGCGCTCATTCTAAAAATAAATCATGAAAAAGATTGTCATTGCACCTTGTTTGCTATTGTGTTTGTTATTCCCAGTTTTTGTACATGCCCAAAAAGATTCTGGAACTATATTTAGCAAAGCCAAAAATTGGCAGCAAGTACTTGAAGAAGCGAAGGAAGCTAATAAACCCATCTTTCTTGATCTTTATACTACTTGGTGTGCTCCTTGTGCAAGAATTGAAAAAGAGGTATTTCCGGACCCGCAGGTTGCCAGTTTTATGAATGTGAATTTCATAACAGTAAGGGTGCAAATGGATACCACCTCACATGATAATGAATATGTAAAGGGCTGGCGCGAAGATGCAGCCAAATGGAATAAATATGCTCCCGCATTTCCTACCTTTCTGTTTTATACTGTTGATGGCACTTATTCTGGCAGGGAAGGTGGATTTCACGCCCCCGGTGAATTTTTGACAATGCTAAAAAAGGTTATAAACCCAAAGAACAGTTACCTCGATCAGATTTCGGCCTTTAATAAAGGAGAACTTAGTCGACAGCAATTATTAAAGTTGGCTTACCTGGCCAAAGACAATAAGGAAGACAGCATTGCTGACCAAGTAGCAAAAGTATACAAAGAAAAATATGTTGACCCGTTATCGGTAGATTCTTTATTGAATAAGGAGGCTGATCGGTTCCATGCTACATTTATAAAACTCTTTAGTTTTAAGGATAAGATCATCCAATATATTTATAGCCATCAGGACAGTACAGACAAGAAGTTTGAACGCTGGCCTAAGTATTCCAAAAATTTAACTGATTTTGTGATCAGCCGTGATTATATATACAGTAAGAAATCCGAATCATCCTATCCTCAATGGGAAAAAATGAGAAAAGCGATAGCCAGAGATTTTGATAACAAAGTCGCAGAGCGTCTTATTCTGAATGCCAAAATATCATCATCATATGGCAAAAAGGATTATCCACAGGCAGTAAGATTGGAACTTTATAAAATAGACAAATATGGCCTTGATACATCTGCTATGGGGAGAGTACATGCCAACAATCTCATCTATGATGTCGCATTCAAATATGTCGATGATAAAGAGATTTTGGAAAAAGCCCTTTCTATAATGAGACGTGTTATTGAACATGAGAATGGTGAAAGCCACGGTCATTTAGATACCTATGCATGCATCCTCTATAAACTTGGAGAAAAAAAGGAAGCCATTGAAATGGAGAACAAAGCTATAGATATAGCAACCAAAAGTAATGATACACGGAATATACCTATCTATAAAGAGATAATTTCTAAGATGGAAAAGGGAGTAGCTATTTGGAAGGAGGTTAATTAATTTATGAAAGTAATTATATCTTTTTGGCTTTGGGTTTTGTGTTTGGGAACGTGCTACGGACAGAAACCAGCGCTTGCGCTTGAAACGTATAAATCCTGGACCGAAGTGAATTTAGGAGGAATCAGCCCCGATGCTCGTTACGCTTACTACTACATAAATAGCAAAGCAATGTCCTCAGATAATAATTCTGAATTTATCCTGAAGACAACATCTGGAAAATCATTGTATTCAGTTTCGGGCCTAACTTCGCCAACAATCAGCAATGACAGCAAGTACCTATATGGAACTTTGCCAGGTGATAGCCTTTTAATTTATGACTTCAATGGCAATAGAAATTACTTTGTTCCTAATGTTAAAGGCTATGAATTGATCGACGTGAAAGGGACTACACACTTGCTATTGAAATCAAGACAAGCGATTAAATTATGTGATCTTTCCGGCAGAATATTAAAGCAGTTTGAAAACGTAAGCCAATATAAGTTCTCACCGTCTGGTGAATCCCTAATTCTGTTAAAAAGCGATCCAGGCGCAAAAGAGCGTGTTGCCGCTTGGTTTGTGGACATGACTTCCAACAAAAACAAACAAATTTTTAGTGGACCTAATGTGAGTAATGTTATTTTCGACAACATTGGATCGCAAGCAGCATTTGTAGTAAACGAGGCTAATGCCAATAGTCTTTGGTATTACAAAGTTGGTTCTGATCAAGCGGTATTACTCGCGGATCAGCACAATGATGGAATAGATAATACCATGTCTATCGTTACAGGGGAATATTGGAGATTTAGCAAGGATGGGGAGAGGCTGTTTTTCTCTTTAAAAACAAACGGCGGAAAGCAGACAGATACAAATAAACCCTCGGATCTGGAAACATGGAGTTACGAGGATGCATATTTGAAAAGTTTTTATAATGGTATGGTTGGGATGCAGATGTTGCAAAACCGTAACTACTTATCCGCAATAAATCTTTCTAACAGAACTGTCTTACAACTTATTAACTGTGAAGAACGATTGGTATCAGGTTCTCTACGCTACGAAACAGATAGCATTTTTATAATACTCTCAACTAAGGCACTAAATACGGAACGATGGAACAAAAACTCTAGGCTATCATTCTATATTTGCAATACTAAAACCGGAAAACGCAGTTCTTTAGAACTGGACAGGACACATTGGATTTCGCCTACACTTTCTCCTACCGGAAGGTATATTATTTACTTCGATCCGGCATTAAAAAGCTATGTTTCTTATCAAACAGCGACCAAAACAAAGAAGGCCATCACCGACAAGATCAAAGTCGGCTTTGGGTATTATTATAATAGACACTACCCGAATCAAGAGGAAGCGACAACTGGAATAACGGGCTGGCTTAAAAATGACAATGCTCTGCTCATAAACACAATGTATGATATTTATAGGGTCGATCCAGCAGGAAATACTGATCCTATCAATGTGACGCAGGGTTTAGGCGAGAAGGAGAAAATTGTTTTTTACCTTGCAGGGCAGCCAACTGGCGGTACAGTAGATGAAGATAAAATCTTATTTGGCGCATTCCATACAAAGACTAAGCAATATGGATTTTATGAATACCATGCAAATACTAAAGGGCAGAAATTAAAAGAATTGTATAAGGGTTCCCGGTACTCAGGACATCTTGACTATGTTTATTATCAGCTAAGAGATGATGACTTTTTAACAGCTAAAAATGGGAAGGGATATCTGGTGAAGTGGCAACAGGCAAATAAGTCACCTAATTATTACTTTAGTAAAGATTTAATATCTTTTAATCAGTTAAGTCATCTCAACCCTGAAAGTAAGTACAACTGGCTTAGTTCAGAATTATGCTCTTATACAGATAGCTTGGGAAACCAATATCAGGGAATACTATACAAGCCTGAAAATTTTGATCCAAACAAAAAATACCCTGTTGTGTTCAGAATTTACGAAACCCAAAGCAATTCGTTGAATGCCTATATTCAGCCAGGACCTGTAGGGGCTAATTTTAATATCGCTTTGTTAGTAAGCAACGGGTATTTGGTGTTTCTACCAGATATTAGGGGTATCATTGGTGCACCAGGAGAAGGAGCATTACGGTCGGTTTTAGCTGCGGCAAACCACGTAGGCCAATATAGTTTTGTTGACAAGGACAAATTTGCGCTTGTAGGTCATAGTTTTGGCGGCTTCGAAACAAATTACGTCATGACACACTGCAACAGGTTCTCCGCAGCTATATCAGGTGCCGGAGTTAGTGATATGACCCGTTTAGCTACATCTATATGGTTTCCTGGACAGAGCCAGCAATCTTTTACACAGCATTCTTATTTTATGATGGAAAAGACAGTTGTAGAAAATCCGCAGGCTTATGTTCGTAATTCCCCACTTTATGAGGCAAAGAATGTAAACGCCCCAATTTTGTTCATGCATAATGATGGTGATGAAAACGTAGACTTCCGTCAGACGCAAGCCTTTTATCTCGTTCTTCGCAGCCTCGCCAAACCTTGCTGGTGGCTCAATTACAAAGGTCATGGGCATGGAGTAGGCGGTGAAAAAAATCAGCTTGACTATAACAAGAAGGTGTGGCAGTTTCTGGATCATTATCTGAAGGGAGCGCCAATGCCCCAGTGGATGAAGGAGCACATTTAACATCTAAACACTACTATTATTTTATGAAAAAACAATTACTAACGCTTCCCGAACTGGAGGCTTTCATGGAAAGCCATGGAAATATTTATATGAATAATAACGGAATAGATATCCACTTTGCTGGCGGCCTCTACATCGATGCAATATTGTGGGATAAATCGCCTGTTGAGTTTTCAATATGCTTGTCACTGGACGTAGAGAACCCCGATTTTATGGAGATTTTAGATTATGAGTGCGTTGAGGATATTGAGAATCTCGACACGGATTACCTCTGGAATATGCTCGGTAAGGGACATGCGAAGGTGTATGCATGTACAGAGGAATTGTTCGGCTTTGGGATTATGTTTGAGCAGAGGAATGGAAAGACTTATGTGTCTAAAGAAAGTGTGGATTCTGTTTCTATTGAGGTTTTGGACGGGGTGTTTGAGGAGCTGGCCTGGTATCGTTCTTATATAAAAAATAACGTGCTGCGCTGGTACGAGATGTCGGAAGAAATGGGATATATATTGAATTAATTACGCTCTTAACAATCTGCTTTTATGATCAAAATAGTTCACGCCTTTGACAGGCTAATGAAATTGCTACGCAGTATTAACCCGGATCTTGAACTGCCGCCGCAGTTGGAACCGCTGCTGCGGAACGAAATGGATGAGATTCACCCTGTGCATCATGAGGTGTTGGTGCATCAGGGGGATCTACCGCTGTATGCGTATTACATTATCAGGGGCTATGTGTATGTAACGTATATATGCGAGGCCGGGGTGAGGCATGTGCTGCGCTTTTACCGCAGCAATAGTATTGTGGCTTTTCTGAGCTTTCTGGAGCAGAAGGCTTCGCCGTATACGATTTGTGCGGGCAAGGATACGATCTTGTCGCGCGTTAGGATAACTACCATGAAGAAGGTTTACCTGATCACAGGTATGTATGAGTTTGCGCAGCGTACGGTGATGCTGTATGATTCGGCTAAGGAGAAGCTTCGGGAGGATATGATGGGTTTGCCCGTGCCGGAAAGGGTGCGGATGTTTTATAAGGTGTATCCTTTTCTGCTTCCGGCCGAAAGTGCGCGTATGGATGTGTTTGTAGCGGCGTATTTGAAAATTAGTGATAGTACGTTGTATAGGACCCGCTATTCCGTCATTTGACGATGCAAGGCCTATTCACCCATGTTATTTTTGGTTAACAACTAAATAAACGTAATTATTCCTATGGGCAAATTGAATGTTGAGGGTCGGAATGGCCTGACTGTATACGCTTACAGAAAAAGAAATAATGCTGCATCCCTGGTTTTTAGACGTGGCGGCGGACATTTGTTCCGGCTTACCAAAATTGTTTGGGGTGAGCAGGCGATCACTGAACTTGAGCGCTTGCTTACAAATCCGCCAGCTGACGGGGGAATTATGATGGTGGAGAGCCCGCGTGGCCGTCGGCACTGGGTGATTGAGGTTATAGCTGATGATGAGGGGCGGGCAGTGCTTGCGATCTGGGAGATTGGTGTACAAGGTAAGACATTGAAGCGTTTTTCGAACGACTTTTAGATCTTCTCGCCTTTTCGTAAGGCATTTTCTGCGGCGCCTGCTGTGGGAATAAAGCAGTAGTAAACCATCATAAAATTTAAAGAGATGGGACACTTAACAGGTGGCCCGTACTACGACTTGATCGGCAGGACGGGAAACAACGTGGGCCGCAGGGTTCGCGGCAAGAATGTTTTTTCTATGCGTCCGCATAGGGGAAACCGGACCTCGACGGAGGCACAGCTGGCTGTTCAGCTGAAAATGGGTTTAATTTCTTCCTGGATGAGCGATGTGAGTGCTTTCCTGAAGCTGGGCTTTGAGCACGAGGATCCGAAGATGTCGGCCTGGAATGCGGCAGTGAAGTATAATCTGGACAATGCGGTAACAGGCGTGTATCCGAGTTTTACGGTCGACTACTCGAAAGCTTTGTTCAGCAAGGGCAAGCTTTCGCCCCTGGCCAGTCTTTCTGTAGCAGCAGAAACGGAAGCGCAGCTCGACTTTAGCTGGTCGGCCGCTATTGAGGTGGCAAGGCCGGGTGGGCCTACCGACAAGGCAACGTTCATTGTATACAATCCGCTGAAGCAGGACTTCGTGGTTTCTCCGACGGGCGTTGTTCGGTCGGGACTGACCTACGACATGGCTCTGCCGCTTGATTTTAGCGGCGATGAGGTGGAGGTGTATGCTGCGGTGCTGAGTGTTGATCATAAGCTCGTGAGCACGAGTGTGTATGTGGGCAGTATTTTGGTGGTATAGGATCATGGCTGTGTTTCGTAACAACCTGCTCGGCGCGATAAGGGGCCGGGTAGGTAACATGGTGAGCTATGTGGTACTGGGCAAGAATGTGGTTCGCATGATTGGCCAGAACAATAAGCCACCTACGGAGAAGCAACTGGCCAACCGCCAGGCGATGAAGGTGATTTGCGAGGTGCTGAGCATGGCGAAACCTTTCACGCGGATTGGCTTTGACGCGGAGGCGAAACTGAGATCTCTTTACCCGCAGAATGTAGGCATCTCGGTGAATAAGCCGGCTGCGCTGAAGGGTGTGTATCCGCAAATTGAAGTGGATTATCCTAAGCTTAAACTGAGCATGGGCAGCGTGCCCGGATTGATGGGGCTGACCGTGGTAGCGGAGGATGATGGGCTGTGCATCACTTGGACGCCGGTTCTCGACTGGCAATATATGCATGACCGGATTATGGTGGTGGTGTACTTTCCCGAACTGGCCGCTGAAAAGCATGAGAAGGCTTGCATCGAGCTTAGTGGTGCGCGCCGGTCGGAAGGTATGGAAAGGATACCGCTCTCCCCTGCCCTGCTTAACCAGCGTATGGAAGTGTTTGTGGCGATGCGCGCTGCTTGCGGAGCGGATGTTTCGGACAGTCAGTACGCTGGCAGACTAAATTAGCCGCGGTTTTGTACCAACGAAAAAAGGATGCCTGCGGGCATCCTTTTTATTTTGAGGCTTAGGTAGGTTGATTAGGCTACTTCTGCTCCCAAGATGTCTTTCGAATAGGTTTTCAGGTATTTTTTCAGGATTTGACGTGCTACGTGGATCCTGGTTTTCACTGTTCCAATCGGGATGTTTAGCTCTTCTGCGATTTCGTGATATTTGAATCCTTCGAAGTATTTCATGAATGGCACATAGTATTCTGGCTGCAAAGTAGCCAGTGCCTTATTGATGTCGCCAATGACAAACTTGCTTTCGCTTGAGTTGCGTGCTGCGCTGTAGTGCAGATTGGCTGATGATATATCGTCTGACTGTGTGATAAGCGAATTTGTTTTTACCAGTCGGCGATAGTTATTGATGAAGGTGTTTTTCATGATGGTAAATAACCAACCCTTCAAATTCGTACCCTCCTTAAACTTACTGTAGTAAGTTACCGCTTTCAACATAGTGTCTTGTACCAGGTCGTTTGCATCTTCTATATCTTTAGTAAAATTTAAAGCGAATGACTGCAAAGAACTTGTGTGATTGTTCAGCTGGAGGTTAAATTCATTTTTTGTCATAATGTTTTAAGTTTTAGGGTTTTATAAAAGCAAACAAACTAGTTTTCTTTTCCGGGGATCAACCAGGTTTGTCTAATCTTACACACTAAAGCATATACAATAGGTGTACCAAAAAACTTAAATCGATATTAACAAATTAATTTTCGGACGTTACGGGCAATTTAGCCTTATGTCACAAAATATTTACTTCCCTTTCCAGTTTAACGCCAAATTTGGCATCGACCTCTTTTATGATGCGTTCTGAAAAAGTGTACACTTCCTGACCAGTGGCCCCGCCATGGTTTACAAGCACCAGGGCCTGGTTTTTCCAGGTGCCGGTGTTGCCATCTACCATTCCTTTAAAACCGCATTGCTCGATGAGCCAGCCGGCAGCCAGCTTTACGTCGCCATTGGCCACCGGATAACGCACGGCATCGGGGAATCTACCGGTAAGGGCATCGGCGGTCTCCCGGCTTACAATGGGATTTTTAAAGAAACTTCCGGCATTGCCGATGGTTGATGGATCTGGAAGTTTGCTGACCCTGATGGAGGATACGACTGCGGATACATCGGCAATTCCGGGATTGCTGATGTGCCGCTTTTTGAGTTCTTCTTCTATAACACCGTAGCGGGTGTTGATTTCTGCCTGGGTGCTTAGCCTGAAGCCGACCTGCGTGATGATGTATTTTCCTTTTTTGGAGGGTTCCTTAAATATACTATGCCTGTAATCGAACTGGCAGTCGCCCGCCGCAAACTGTTCAAACTCCCCTGTATGCGTATTAAATACTTTGCAGTTTTCAAAGACATCTTTCAGCTCCACGCCGTAGGCCCCTATATTTTGTACCGGTGAGGCACCGACGGTACCGGGAATAAGGCTCAGGTTTTCCAGGCCGGCGTAACCTCTGGCGACACTGTAGCTGACCAGGTCGTTCCACACGACGCCCGCTCCCGCCTGGAGCTTTACGTCTGTGCCGCTGACTTCCGCTTCGATGCCCGGAATGGAGATCTTGATGACGAGTCCGTCGAAATTTTTCGTAAAAAGCATATTGCTGCCACCGCCCAGGATAAGATAGGGCTGGTGGAAAGCGCCGCTTTGATAAAGGGATAGCAGGTCGTCTTCGGTAAATACTTCGGTAAACTGCTTCGCGAGTACATCTACCCTGAAGGTGTTATAGGGCTTTAACGATTTGTTTTCTTCAATTACGGGCATTGTGCGCTAAAGACGTTACATGACATGCTGCAAACTTAGATAAAGATTGTTTATTTTTAGCATTTATGGAGAATCAGGACAAGAAAAGGCTTTTGATTATTGAGGCTGCGCTGAAGAGATTTGCCCACTACGGGCTGGCGAAAACCACAATGACGGAGATTGCGAAGGACATTTCATTTTCTAAGGCACTTTTGTATTATTATTTTCCGGACAAACTGACGCTGTACGTTACCACGATTGAACACCTGATGCAGGTGATGAGCCGCGACCTGATCAAATCGATAGATAAAACGAAAACTTCTACGGAAGGCATTATTAAACTGCTGCAAAAGCGGCAGACGTATATTCAGAAATATTATAAGCTTTTTGAGTCTAATCAGGTGATTGGTCAGGACCTGCCCAATGGCTTGTCTGAAAAGATTGAGAAGGCAAAGGCTTTTGAAGCGATGGTGGTGAACTCGCTGTTTAACCGCGGCATCACGAGCGGCGAACTGAGCATGGATAATCCTAAACTGGTGACCGAGGTGTTTATGAACGCGCTGACTGGTATACACTTCGACATCGTTTTAAAGCACCGTTATGTGTTCCCCGATAAGGATCATTTTAAGCAGATCTTTCTGAAGGAAAGGCTGTTTGCTGACGTCTTTATGGCAGGCCTGCAGAAGAAATAGCTTCGTCCGTCATACTTCTGTAACATTTCTACCCTTTTTTGCGTCTACACTTAAACGGTAAATTTTCTGGCCTTAACTTTGACCATTGAAAACGAAAAGTCAAAAAGTAAAAAAGTAGAATGGTAGAGACGGATAAAAAAAGGGAGGCGATTATTGAGGGTGCGATTAAGCGTTTCATGCATTACGGGATCAGTAAGACCACGATGAATGAGATTGCGGAGGACCTTTCGGTATCTAAGCCTTCACTGTATTATTATTTCCCGGATAAGAACAGCCTGGTGCTGGGTGTGATTGACAAAATTTTCTCTGACTATTTTGACATCATCGAAAATGAGCGTTTTGCCGAGGAGCAGCCGCTTGAAGCGCGCTTAGCCGGATTTATTGAGGTGAGGCATCGCTTTTTCCAAAAGTATTATATGCTGCATCTGTCGGGTGCAAGTCCGGATTCGTCGCTCAACTCTGAGGAATTGAAGGCGCATTTTATGAAGATGAAGGCACGAAATCAGCAGTTCCATAAACAAGTGTTCAAAACTGCGGCTGAAAAAGGTGAGATTGAGGATACGGATATGGACAAGGTGGCGGAATTGTATCTGGACAGTCTGGCGGGAATTACTTCGCTGTGCATTACGCATGGAAATAAGGAGTTGTTTCCGAGCAAGAAGGAAATGAAACTGATGCTGGACAAGCAGCTGGGCTTGTCGGCAATTTTTGTTAAAGGATTAAAATAGACCCTAATTAATTAACTATATATGAATACAATAATGAAACAGATAAGAACAATCCCGCTGCTGGTGCTGGGCTTGGTATTGTCGGCCGTTGCATCGCAGGCGCAGCAAACGCTGACGCTGAAACAGGCGCTGAACTATGCGGTGCAGAACAACGTGAATGCCCGGAAGGCTAAGCTGGATATTGATGGTGGCAAATACAAAACGCAGGAGGTTCGTGCGCAGGCTTTGCCGCAGATTAACGCAAGTACGAGTTTGAATTATAACCCTATAATTGGGCAACTCGTTGTAAATAACGGAGGTAATGCACAAGCTTTTTCACTTGGTCGGGCCTGGGATTCGAATGCGGGCATTCAGCTTTCTCAGCAGCTTTTCAACCAGCAGGTATTTACTGGTTTGCAGGCAGCGCGCTCCAGTGAAGAGTATTACAGGCTTTCTTCGGAACTGACCGACGAGCAGGTGATTGAGCTGGTGGCGAACAATTATTATCAGGTGCTTGTGGCCAGACAGAGGCTGAACGTCATAGACACAAACCTTAAGAACATTCGCGTGGTGGAAAACATCATTACTACACAATATAACAATGGTTTGGCCAAGAAGATTGACGTAGACCGGATCAAGGTGAGTATCACGAATCTTGAAACACAACGCACACAGGTGATCAACTCGATTACACAACTGGAACTTCAGCTGAAACTCTCGATGGGTATGCCGGTGGAAACTGCCATTACTCTGCCGAGAACGGAATTGAACGAATCGGTTACGCTGCCAGAAATGAGCGATACGCTAAATCTGGACAACCGGACTGAAGTGAAATTATTAGACGTGCAGGACAGGCTCCTGGCCTTGCAGCGTAAGGCGTATGTTTCGGAATACTATCCTAATCTTTCGTTATCTGGCAACTACACATATTCCAGCCAGGCAAACAGATTTGACTATCTAACCTCGAACGGAAGAGCGATCGGTTTCGATGCTTCATCTATCGGGATAACCTTGAGAATACCTGTTTTCAATGGCTTTCTTACCCGCTCACGCATCCGCCAGGCTGATGTGGACATCAAGAAAGCGAACGAAGACCGCAGACAAACAACGAATGCTTTGAACACGGCTTATGAAAATGCCAAGATCGAGTTGCGCAACAGCATTAGCACGATAGAGTCGCAAAGGAAAAACGCTGAGCTTGCAAATGAGATCTATCAAAGCACACAAAACAATTATAATAACGGACTGGCAAGCCTTACTGACCTGCTGGACACGGAGAATGCGCTTACTGAAGCACAGAATGCCTACACCCAGGCTTTATTGAACTATAAGGTCGCCGAAATACAATTAATAAAATCTAACGGAAACATTAAATCACTCTTACAATGAAAAGAATAATCATAACAGTCGTAGTTGTCCTGCTTGCCCTGGTGGGTATCGCACTGGTATTGACGAACAACAAGAAGAAGAACGAAGCGAAAACGGCTTTCATTGCCCAAGGCGGCGGAGCGGTTGCCGTTAGGGTAGCCCCTGTGCAAAAAACGGTGGTGGACCAGGATTTTAGTGTGAACGGGAATTTTTCGCCTAAGCAGGAGTTAAATCTGCTGAACGAAAATGCGGGAAGGGTGACCAGAATTTATGTTGATGAGGGTGATCGTGTTTCGAGAGGTCAGGTACTGGCCCGTATTGATGCGGAGATCATGAATACGGATAAAGAAACTGCTGAAGCTACTTATCAGAATGCTTTAAGGGATCAGGCCCGGTACGAGAACTCGTTTAAAACTGGCGGTGTTACACAACAGCAGTTGGATCAGGCCCGTTTGGCTACGCAAAATGCTAAGCTGCGTTTGCAGGCTTCGCAGCGCCGGGTTAGCGACGCTAATATTAAATCGCCGATCAATGGTATTGTAAACAAGCGCTACATTGAAGTGGGTGCTTTCGTGAACTCGCAGGGATCTCAGCTTTTTGAATTGGTTGACGTATCGAAACTGAAGCTGAAGGTGAATGTGAGCGAGTCGCAGGTGGCTAACCTGAAGGTGGGCGACAAGGTTGAGATCAAGTCGTCGGTTTTCCCTAATGATAATTTCTCTGGCAGAGTAAGCTTTATTGCGCCTAAGGCTGATGCTTCGCTGAACTTCCCGATTGAGATTGAGGTGGACAATGCAGGCAAGAACACTTTAAAGGCTGGTATGTATGGTACCGCAGTGTTTAAGTTCCCGAAACAGGCGCCGACTATACTTGTGCCACGGACTTCATTTGCGGGTAGTGTAAGCAGCAATGAGGTGTTTGTTCTGGATAAAGGAAGCAATACATCGAAAGTGAGGAAAGTGGTTAGCGGCCGTATTCTGGGCGATAACGTGGAAATCCTGGATGGCTTGAATGAGGGTGAGACAGTGATTATTAGTGGTCAGATCAACTTAAAAGACGGTACTCCGGTATCTGTCGTTAAGTAAACCATATTGAATAAGATATAAGATGAAAATAACAGATATTTCTATAAAAAGACCCTCGCTGGTGATTGTGGTGTTTACCGCACTCACGCTCCTGGGGCTCTTGAGTTACTTTTCGCTGGGTTACGAGTTGCTTCCGAAATTCTCGAACAACGTTGTATCTATACAGACGATTTACCCGGGAGCTTCGCCAAGTGAGGTGGAAAACACGGTGACCAAGAAGATTGAGGACGCGGTTTCTTCGATGGAGAACATCAAGAAGATTAACGCTGTGTCGTTCGAGAGCTTGTCGACCGTAACGATTACGCTGACTGATGCAGCCAATATTGATATTTCCCTGAATGATGCGCAGCGGAAGGTGAACGCAATCCTTTCGGACTTACCGGAGGATGTGAAAACGCCTTCACTGAGTAAGTTCTCGCTTGACGATTTGCCGGTAATTACGATGACGGCATCGGCCAATATGGATGATGTGAGTTTTTATGACCTGATTGACCAGCGGATTGCCCCGGTAATTTCGCGGGTTGCGGGTATTGCGCAGGTGAACCTTGTGGGTGGATCGGAACGTGAGATTCAGGTTTCGCTTGATGCGAATAAGCTGCAGGGTTATGGCCTTTCGGCAACGCAGGTGCAGCAAATGGTGCTGAGCTCTAACCTGGACTTCCCTACGGGTAGTGTTAAGACCGAGTCGCAGGACGTACTGATCCGTTTGTCGGGCAAGTACCGGACCATTGAGGAGCTGAGAAATTTGGTGTTGACAACAACTCCTGATGGTGCGCAGATTCGTTTGGGTGATGTTGCCGACGTTCAGGATTCTAAGAAGGAAACGGAGAAACTGGCCCGTATTGACAGGCAAGCGTCGATCGCTATCCAGATCATTAAACAAAGTGATGCGAACGCAGTTGAAGTAAGTAAGGGCGTACATGCCATTATTGAGAAGCTAAAAAAGGACTATGAGGCAAATAAGCTGGACATCAAGATCGTTAACGACAGCTCTATTTTTACGTTGCAATCGGCCGACGCAGTTATCCACGATTTGATCATTGCGGTTGTACTGGTGGCTTTTGTGATGCTTTTCTTCCTGCATAGTTTGCGGAACGCGGTGATCGTCATGGTGTCGATCCCGGCTTCGTTGATCGCAACCTTTATCGGTATCAGCCTGTTTGGCTTTACGCTGAACCTGATGTCGCTGCTTGGACTCTCGCTCGTTGTGGGTATCCTGGTGGATGACGCGATTGTGGTACTGGAGAACATCCAGCGACACATGGAGATGGGTAAGAATAAAGTCCGCGCAGCTTCTGATGCGACCAGGGAGATCGGTTTTACAGTGGTATCGATCACCTTTGTAATTGTGGTGGTGTTCTTCCCGATCGCCGTAAGTACGGGCTTGGTGTCGAACGTATTGCGCCAGTTCTGTGTGGTGGTTATTATCGCCACGCTGCTTTCCTTGCTGGCGTCGTTTACGATTGTTCCGCTGCTATTCTCAAGATTTGGTAAGCTGGAGCATATTGAAGGCAAAAATGCGTTTGGCCGTTTTATCCTTTGGTTTGAAAAACAACTGAAGAAGTTTACGATCTGGGTTACAGGTATCCTGAACTGGTCGTTGAACCATAAGGCGATTACGCTGGTGGGTGTGTTTGTTTTGTTCTTAAGTTCATGCGGTTTACTGGGTGCCGGATTTATTGGTACGGAGTTTTTCCCGAAATCGGATAAAGGTGAATTCCTGGTGCAGATCGAATTGCCGAAGGATGCGCCTTTGGAGCAGACCAACTTTTATACGCAGCGTGCGGAGGCTTTCCTTGACAAGCAGCCTGAAATTGTGCAGCTGATTACAACGGTAGGACAGGCCAGCGGTGACTTTGGTGGAACGCAGGCAACGGCTTATAAGTCGGAGATTAACGTGCGCCTCGTTGAACGCGATCAGCGTGAAGGGGTATCATCTGATATCTTCGCCACGAAAATGAGCCGCGCCCTGGCCAAAGAACTTGTCGGAGCCAAGGTAAAAACTGTGCCGATCAGTATTTTGGGTATCGCGGAAAACGCTCCGATCAGTCTGGTGGTAACGGGTTCTGACCTGGACAGCGTGTTAAAGTATGCACAGGGTGCCAGGGATGTTCTGGCAACTATTCCTGGTGCTACGGAGATTAAGCTTTCGGTAGAGAAAGGTACGCCGGAGATTAATGTGCAGGTAGACCGTGATAAGATGTCGGCCTTAGGCCTTAATCTTTCTACGGTTGGTTCTACGATGCAGACTGCCTTTGCGGGTAATACAGATGGTAAATTCCGTAAGGGTGAATACGAATATGATATCAACATCCAGTTCCAGGACTTTAACCGCCAGAATATAGATGACGTGCGGAACCTGGTATTTGTGAACGATAAAGGCACGCAGGTGAAATTATCGCAGTTTGCGAATATTACGGAAGGTTCGGGTCCTAGTCAGCTGGAGCGACTGAACAAGTCGACCTCGGTATCCGTACAGGCGCAGTCGATAGGACGGCCAACGGGAACGATTGTTGAAGATTTCCAGGCGAAACTTGAGGAGTACCAGGAAAATGGTAAGCTTAAAGCCCCTGTGGGTGTGAGTTATACCTGGGCTGGTGATCAGGAAAACCAAAGTGAAGGTTTTGGTACGCTGGGTATTGCTTTGTTATCGGCCATTATCCTGGTATACCTGATTATGGTGGCCCTGTATGACTCGTTTGTATATCCGCTTGTGGTGATGTTCTCGTTGCCGCTGGCGATGATTGGAGCGTTGCTTGCACTGGCGCTGACGAATAACTCCCTGGGTATCTTTACCATTCTTGGTTTGATCATGCTGATGGGTCTGGTAGCGAAGAACGCGATCTTGCTGGTCGACTTTACCAATCAGCAGAAGGCGGAAGGGAAATCGACCCGGGAAGCTTTGGTGCTGGCTAACCATGCCCGTTTGCGCCCGATCCTGATGACGACCATTGCGATGGTGTTTGGTATGCTTCCGATCGCGATTGCCAGCGGTGCCGGTGCGGAATGGAAGAATGGTTTGGCCTGGGTTATCATCGGTGGTCTGATCAGTTCACTATTCCTCACCCTGATCGTGGTTCCGGTGATCTACCTGATCTTCGACAGGATGCTGGACAGATTTGGCTTTAACAAAAAAGGCAAGTCGATAGACGAGCTGATGACGGAGCCTTATGACCATAAGGATGTATTGGAATACGATCCGGATCTTGCACATTAAGGATCGATATCTGTTTTAATAGTTTTAGAGGGGCCTGATTGGCCCCTCTTTTTTTGCAGCTCAGATTCTTTTGCTATTTTGTTGAAAAGTTGACCATGCTGAGGTACCTGTTTCTATTGCCTTTTTTCTTTCTTGGAAGCTTGTTGCTGCATGCGCAGCATCCGCCGGTATTTAAGGGTATGACGATGGACACTACGTATATTGTGGTGAGCGACCTGAACGTTAATCTGGTGCGCTACGCTTATGGAGCGCCCAAAGTGAGTTTCCTGGCCATCCATGATAATGAGGATACCGGTGTAAAGGCGGCTTTTGAATATATGCAGTTTAATGGCGGAAGGCTGGTGGATTGTCAGTACGGCGGCGTGCGCAACTTTAAGTTTAAGGTTGATGGTGTAGATTATCAAACGGATCCAAACAGCATTTACACTCGTGACGGCATCCGTGTTGGCCTCGAAAAATATGGGCCGGCCGACGAAAAGGTTATGGATCAGTTGGAGATGGCTTCGAAGGTTATTCTAAATTTATACAACCATGCTAAGTATGGTTACATTTTTACCTTGCATAATAATGCCGATGGTGGCTTTGGCATTCCGTCTTACCTGAAGGGTTATGAACTGGAAGGTACGGCGGACTCATTGCACATCAATTTTGCTATGGATCCGGATGACCTGGTGTTTGTGACGGAGAAGAAGCTTTTTGATTATCTGAAGCGTGAAAATGTTAACGTGGCGCTGCAATCGCACAACGCGCCGGATGATGGGTCGCTCTCGGTTTACGCCATGAAGCATAGCATTCCGTACATCAATGTGGAGGTGCAGCATGGCAAGCAGGCGGAACACCTGAGGCTGATTGAAATTTCGGTAAAAGCCTTGTTTGCCTGTTACCCGGAACTAAAAGAAAAGGCTGGTACGTCTGACCAGCCTCCTCCTGTTACGCAGTAATTTCTTAGATATGTATTGCCCTGTTCTCGGTAGCCGCTAAAGCTGCTTCCTTGAGGGCTTCTGTATAAGTTGGGTGCGCATGGCAGATGCGGGCAATGTCTTCCGCCGAAGCACGGAACTCCATGGCGACTACCGCCTCTGCGATCATGTCGGCCGCGCGGGGACCGATCATATGCACGCCGAGCACTTCGTCTGTCTTGGCATCAGCCAGTACTTTTACGAAGCCGTCGGTGTCCATACTGGCTTTAGCCCTTCCGCTGGCCTTGAATGGAAACGATCCTGCTTTATATTGCTGGCCCTTTTCTTTAAGCTGCTCTTCGGTATAGCCTACCGAAGCCACTTCCGGCCAGGTATACACAACGCCCGGGATGAGGTTATAATTGATGTGCGGCTTTTGTCCGGCAATGCGCTCTGCAACATAAATGCCTTCGTCTTCCGCTTTATGGGCAAGCATAGCGCCTTTGATCACGTCGCCTATAGCATATACGCCCGGAACGGTAGTTTCCAGGTGCTCGTTTACCGGAATCTTATTGCCGCGTTCTTCGGTTTTGATTCCGATGTTCTCAAGGCCAAGGCCTTCAGTATAAGCGGTGCGGCCTACAGCTACGATGCAGTAATCGGCCTCGAAACTCACCTGTTCGCCCTTGGCATTGTCGGCCGTAACGGTCACTTTCTTGCCTTTTACGGTTGCGCCGGTCACCTTATGGTTCATGAAGAATTCCATACCCAGAGACTTTTTAAGTACCCGCTGAAGTTCTTTGCCAAGTCCGCCATCCATAGTAGCAATGATAGAAGGCATGAACTCGATGACAGAGACTTTGGTACCCAGCCGCGCATATACCGACCCAAGTTCCAGACCTATTACACCCCCACCGATGACAACGAGTTGTTTAGGAACTTCCGTAATGTTCAAGGCTTCGGTTGAGGTAATAATCCGTTTTTTATCGACCGGCAGAAATGGCAGCGCAGTTGGCTTGGAGCCGGAAGCGATGATCACGTTCTTTGCCGTGATGGTCTCCGAAGAGCCGTCTGTCTTAGTGATCTTGATGGTGTTTTTATCGGTGAATGAACCCACACCTTCAAAGGCGTCGATCTTGTTTTTCTTAAAGAGGTATTGGATACCGGCGGTGTTCTGTGCTACGACGTCGTTCTTCCTGGCGATCATCTGCGGCATGTCTACCTTGATGTCTTTAATGGCAATGCCGTGTGTTTTGAAGCTATGTACTGCATTGTGATAGTGCTCGGAAGAATCGAGAAGGGCCTTTGAGGGGATACAGCCTACATTGAGGCAGGTACCGCCAAATGTTTTATACTTCTCTACAACTGCGGTTTTTAAACCTAACTGAGCGCATCTGATTGCTCCAACATAACCGCCCGGTCCCGAGCCAATGACTACTACATCGTATTGCATATAAAGGTGTTTTTTTACGCTGCAAAGTTAACAAACCTATGTCTAAATAAGGTATTTATGCAAACAACATTTGCATTTGCTTATATTTAAGGCTCTAATCGGCAACTTTTACATGAACCTCCAAAAACTATCATTTCTGTTCGGAGCTATGATGCTCCTGCAGTTTTCAGTTTCTGCGCAGCTGAGCGATTCGGCTTATGTACGGGAACACTACGTTAAGATTGAACGACAGATCCCGATGAGGGATGGCGCGAAGCTTTTTACGTCTATTTACATCCCTAAGGACAAGAGCAAAAAGTATCCGTTTCTGATTAACCGCACACCTTATACAGTGGCGCCTTACGGGGAAGATAAGTATAAGACCAGTCTGGGCAACTACCCGGCCATGATGCGGGAAGGCTTCATTTTTGTATACCAGGACGTGCGCGGCCGCTGGATGAGTGAAGGTACTTTTGATGATGTTCGTCCGCACGTAGCGAACAAGCGCTCAAAAAAGGATGTTGACGAAAGCAGTGACACTTATGATACGATAGATTGGCTGCTGAAGAATGTGAGCAACAACAACGGAAAAGCGGGTATTTACGGCATCTCTTACCCTGGCTTTTACTCTACCGCAGCATTGCCAGGCGCGCATCCGGCGCTGAAGGCGGTGTGCCCCCAGGCGCCGGTTACGGATTGGTTTATCGGCGACGACTTTCACCATAACGGTGCCTTATTTTTGATGGACGCTTTTGGATTTATGAGCACTTTCGGGGTGCCTCGCCCTAAGCCCATTACACCGGAGTTCGGGCCTAAGTCTTTTGCGTTCCCTATAGCCGACAACTATCGCTTTTACCTGGAAGCGGGTTCGGTAAAAGATCTTAAGGACAGGTATTTTGCGGACAGCATCCGCTTTTGGAATAATCTTTTCGCACATCCTGATCTGGATACTTTCTGGCAGGCCAGGAATATTCAGCCTCACCTGAAAAATATAAAACCTGCTGTAATGGTCGTGGGCGGCTTTTTCGATGCTGAGGACGCTTATGGAACTTTCGCCACCTACAAAAGCATCGAAAAGCAAAATCCTGCGGCGAACAATATCCTCGTGGCAGGCCCCTGGTATCATGGCGGATGGGTGCGAAGCGATGGCTCGAGCTTCGGAGATATCGAGTTTGGTCAGCCCACGAGTATTCAATACCAGGAACGGTTTGAGCTGCCGTTCTTTAAGTACTATTTAAAAGGTGAAGGGCAGTTTAAGCCTGCCGAAGCCAACATCTTCATCACTGGCAGTAACCAATGGAAGGAGTTTTCTACCTGGCCACCTAAAGATGTGGAGTCGAAAATGCTTTACCTGCAGCCTAACGGAAAACTCGGCTTTGAGAAGGTTGGCCGTACAGACAGCTGGGATGAATACGTGAGCGACCCGAACAAACCGGTGCCCTATCAGGATGGTGTACAGGCTAGAAGAACGCGGGAATATATGATAGACGACCAGCGCTTTGCGGCGCGTAGACCGGACGTGATGGTTTATCAGACCGATCCGCTAACCGAGGATATTACGTTCACGGGGCCGCTTCAGGCCAACCTGGTGGTGTCGACCACCGGCTCTGATGCGGATTATGTGGTTAAGCTTATCGACGTGTATCCGGAAGAGACGCCAAATCCGGCAAAGAATCCGAAAAACATTTTAATGGGTGGATATCAGATGCTGGTGCGCGGAGAAATTATGCGGGGCAAATACCGGAATAGTTTTGAAAAGCCTGAGCCTATGGTTCCCGGGGAGATCACGAAGATCAGTTATGAGCTGCCTGATGTAGCGCATACGTTTAAAAAGGGTCATCGCATCATGATCCAGGTTCAGAACTCCTGGTTCCCGCTGGCCGACCGCAATCCGCAGCAGTTTATGAATATTTATGAGGCCGGGGCGGGCGATTTCAGAAAGGCTACACACCGCATATTCCATGATGTGCATAATGCTTCTTTTATAAAGGTTAACGTGCTGAAACCTTAATATGATGAAAAGATTCTTTTTAAGCCTGGCACTAACGGCTTTAGCCAAATTTGCCCTTGCACAGTTGCTTGGCCAGTCGGACGCCTTTACCCGGGCAGATACGCTAAGGGGTATGCTTACACCCTTGCGTACGTGCTATGACATCAACTATTATCACCTCGATGTGAAGCTGGATATTCCAGGTAGAGCTGTGAGCGGGAGCAACACGTTTCATTTTACGGCTGCAGATGATTTTAGCAGGCTGCAGTTCGATCTTTTCAGCAACATGAAAGTTGACCGAGTGATCTACAAAAACAAGCCCCTTAAGTTTACCCGTGAATTTAACGCTGTATTTGTAGACTTCCCTAGGGAGATTAAGAAAGGCAGTAAAGAAAGCTTCACGGTTTACTATGCTGGCAAGCCGGTGGTTGCGAAGAATCCGCCATGGGATGGGGGCTTTATCTTTAAAAAAGACAAAGCGGGCAACCCTTGGGTATCTGTAGCCTGTCAGGGCCTGGGCGCAAGTGCCTGGTGGCCCAATAAGGACCATCAGAGCGATGAGGTAGACAGCATGCTGATCAGTGTTACGGTCCCAAAAGACCTGAAGGAAATCTCCAATGGCCGTTTACGCAGTATGGTAGCAGTCGGCGGCGAACATATGCAGTATAACTGGTTTGTGGCCAACCCCATAAATAATTACAACGTGACCATGTATGTGGGCAAGTATGCGCACTGGACGGACAAGTACAAGGGAGAAAAAGGTGATTTAAGCCTCGATTTCTGGTCGCTCAAGGAAGATAGCGTAAAGGCGCGCCCGCATTGGGACGCCGACGTGAAACCCATGCTGAAGTCGTTCGAGCACTGGTTTGGCCCCTACCCCTTTTATGAAGACGGCTACAAACTTGTACAGGCGCCGCATTTGGGCATGGAACACCAAAGTGCAGTGGCGTATGGCAACAAGTTTAAGAAGGGCTATCTGGGTGGCGACTTGTCGGATTCGGGCTGGGGCCTTAAGTTCGACTTTATAACGATACATGAATCTGGCCATGAATGGTTTGGCAACAATATCACGACCAAAGATATTGCGGATATGTGGGTGCATGAGGCGTTTACAAATTATTCTGAAGCCTTGTTTGTGGAGAGTTTATATGGCAAGGAGGCGGGCGACCAGTATGTGAAAGGGATCAGGAAGAACATCAAAAATGACCGCCCGATTATTGGCTCCTATCATGTGAACAGTGAGGGCTCGGGAGACATGTATTACAAAGGTGCGAACATGATTCACCATATACGCAAGCTGATGAACGACGATGAGAAGTTCCGGGGCATTTTACGCGGATTAAATAAGACGTTCTACCATCAGACGGTAACCACTCAGCAGATTGAGGAATATATCAGCAGGGAGAGCGGGCTGGATTTGAAAGCATTGTTTGACCAGTACCTGCGCCAGGCCGCGCCACCCGAGTATATAGATTGAGAGGGGAGCAATAGTATAAAAAAGGTCGTAACTGATGGTTACGACCTTTTCTGTTTTATGCTTCTTGCTATAGATTATACGCCAAGGAGTAATCTTGCCGGGTCTTCAAGCAACTGCTTGACACGCACAAGGAAACCCACTGATTCACGGCCGTCAATGATCCGGTGATCGTAAGACAGGGCGACGTACATCATCGGTCTGATGACCACTTCGCCTTTTTCTGCTACAGGACGTTCTACGATATTGTGCATCCCTAAGATAGCCGACTGCGGAGCGTTGATGATCGGTGTAGACATCATAGAACCGAATACACCACCGTTGGTGATGGTAAAGGTTCCGCCGCTCATTTCTTCGATGGTAAGTTTGCTGTCGCGCGCTTTCAAAGCCAGCTCCAACACTGATTTCTCAATCTGGGCCAGGCTCATGCTCTCTGCATTGCGAATTACCGGAACAACAAGTCCCTTGGGCGCAGATACGGCTATGGAGATATCGGCAAAGTCGTTATACACCACTTCCTCGCCTTCAATGCGGGCATTCACTGCAGGGAATTCTTTCAAGGCCTCGCAAACCGCTTTGGTGAAGAAACTCATGAAGCCAAGTCCGACGCCATGCTTTTCTTTAAACTGGTCTTTATATTTCGAGCGCATATCCATGATAGGCTTCATGTTCACCTCGTTAAAGGTGGTGAGCATAGCCGTCTCATTCTTAACGGTTACCAGGCGCTTCGCAACTGTTTTACGCAAAGGAGACATCTTTTCCCGACGCTCATTTCTTGATCCTGGTGCGGCAGCCGGACTTGCCGGAGCTTTGCCCGATGCTGTCGGTGCGGCACTTTTCTGTTGTGGCTTCTGCGCATTCTGCGCATCTTCTTTAGTGATTCTGCCATCTACACCCGTGCCTTTAACGCTGGCCGGGTCTACCCCTTTTTCTGCCAGGATTTTGCCCGCTGCTGGTGAAGGTGTGCCGGTGGCGTAGCTATCTCCGGATTTCTCAGCTACCGGAGCTGCTGAAGCATCTGCCTTTGGGGAAGCCGCTTCCTGCTTAGGTTCAGCGGCACTTTCTTTTGGCTGCGAAGGCGCGCCGCCTTCTTCAATTTTACATACTACAGCACCGATGGCGAGCGTATCGCCCTCAGCGGCAACTGTCTTTAAAGTTCCAGCCTGCTCTGCTGTTAATTCAAAAGTAGCCTTGTCTGATTCCAGTTCGGCAATTACCTCGTCCATTTCAACAGCATCACCGTCGTTTTTCACCCAGCGCGACAAAACGACTTCGGTTATCGATTCGCCTACCGGCGGAACTTTTATTTCTATACTCATAACAGTGTATTATATTTAGTCTACGTTATATACCTTACTAACTGATTTCTTTGCGATTTTCTGCTCGGTTTCGGTAACCGGCATTTCGAAAGCGCGGGCCAAGATATAGGCCTGCTGATCTGCATGCTGCCTGGCAAAACCTGTGGCCGTACTGCTGCTTTCTTTTCTGGAAAGAACTTCCATGTCACTGAATGCTGTCTTTCTGAACTTACGAACCAGATATGGCCATGCGCCCATGTTTTCAGGCTCTTCCTGCACCCAAACCATTTCCTCAGCGTTTGGATACTGATTGTAAGCCTCCTCCATCTGCTTTACTGGTGTAGGGTACAATTGTTCTACACGCACTATAGCTACGTCTTTGACACTGTCTTTCTGCTGCTTTTCAAGCAATTCGTAATAGATCTTGCCTGTGCAGAACAACACCCGCCTTACATCCTTTTTGTTAAGGTTCGCGTCGACAATAACTTCCCGGAATCCGCCATCTGTGAAATCGGCCAGCGGAGATACGCACTGCGGATGGCGCAGCAGGCTCTTCGGTGTAAATACGACCAGAGGCTTGCGGAAGTCGCGCTTAAACTGCCTGCGTAATGCATGGAAGAAGTTTGCTGGCGTGGTGCAGTTAACAACCTGCATATTATAGTCGGCACACAGCTCCATAAAACGCTCTATGCGGGCCGATGAGTGCTCCGGGCCCTGGCCTTCGTAGCCGTGTGGTAAAAGCATTACCAAGCCGTTTTCACGCTGCCATTTTGTTTCAGCACTGGCTATATACTGATCTACAATGATCTGAGCGCCGTTAAAGAAGTCGCCGAACTGTGCTTCCCAAATGGTGAGCGCATTAGGATTGGCCATGGCATAACCATACTCAAAACCCAAAACGCCATACTCAGAAAGATGCGAGTTGTAGACATCAAATGGTGCCTGCTGATCTGATATGTTTGCAAGAGGGATATATTCCTCTTCTGAATCTTCGAGGGTAATTACGGCGTGGCGATGCGAGAATGTACCCCGTTCGACGTCCTGCCCGCTTAGTCTGACACGCTTGCCTTCTGCAAGCAATGTGCCGTATGCAAGCTGCTCGCCCATTGCCCAGTCGAACACATGGGTTTCGTTGGCCATCCGGCTGCGCTCTTCAAAAAGCTTTTCGATCTTCTTGAAGAATTTTTTCTCTGCCGGCAGGGTGCTGATCCGCTTGGCGACCTCCAGCAGGGTAGATTTTTTAACGGAGGTGTTCGGTGAGCTTTCGAAATCCTGTGGTGTGGCCAACCGCATGTCGGACCATGCTCCGCCAAACTTTACGTCCTGATAGGTTGAGGTGATTTCCCTGGCTTCGTTGAGCCGCTGCTGTAAAATACCACGGAATTCCTTTTCCATTTCTTTTGCCAGACTGGCCTCCAGCTTGCCCTCTCCAACCAGTTGCTTGATATAGATATCGCGCGGATTTGCATGTTTTTCGATGGCCTTGTATAACAGTGGCTGTGTAAATTTAGGTTCATCGGACTCGTTATGTCCAAACCTGCGGTAGCACAGGATGTCGATAAACACATCGTTGCGGTATTTCTGCCTGTATTCCATAGCCAGGTTAATGGCATAAACCAGTGCTTCAACATCATCTCCGTTAACGTGGAATACGGGAGACAAGGTTACTTTGGCAATATCTGTACAATAAGTGCTCGTTCTGGCGTCTTTAAAGTTGGTTGTAAACCCGATCTGGTTGTTGATGACCAGGTGAATGGTACCGCCGGTTTTATAACCGTCGAGCCCCGCCATCTGGATCACCTCGTACACGATACCCTGGCCGGCCACTGAGGCATCCCCATGGATCAGGATCGGTGCCAGCCGGGCATTATCGCCTCCGTATTTAAAGTCGATCTTGGATCTGCCCATACCTTCAACTACACTGTTGACGGTTTCAAGGTGGGACGGGTTAGGACATAAGCTAAGGTGAACGCTCTTGCCGCTGTTTGTGGTTACATCTGTGGAATAACCCAGGTGATATTTTACGTCGCCGCCAAACGGTGACTCGGCGCTATAGCCTTTACCTTCAAATTCTGCAAAAATATCTTTATAGGTCTTCTGCATGATGTTGGCCAGCACATTCAGGCGGCCACGGTGTGCCATGCCTATCACAAATTCGTCTATTCCGAGCTCGGCACCTTTCTCAATGACAGAATCGAGCGCAGGGATCAGCGCTTCGGCCCCTTCAAGGGAGAATCGCTTCTGGCCAAGAAACTTGGTACCAAGGAAGTTCTCGAAGCTCACTGCTTCGTTTAATTTTTTAAGGATCCGGCGCTTTTCTTCGATAGAGAAGTTTGGCGTGTTGCGCGCCCCTTCCATCTTTTTCTCGATCCAGCGCAATACCTCAGGGGTACGTACATATTTATATTCTGCGCCGATGGAGCGGCAGTAGGTCTGCTTAAGAAAAGCGACGATATCACTTAGTTTAGCTGCTCCTATACCGATTTCAACGCCTGAATTGAATACGGTATCCAGATCTGCGTTGCTCAGGCCAAAGTTTTCCAGATCAAGGGTAGGCAAATGCTGCCGGCGTTCCCTTACAGGGTTGGTTTGTGTAAATAGATGTCCTCTCTGCCTATAACCATTAATGAGATTCAGTACGCTGATTTCCTTTAAGAAATGCTCAGGAGTTTCGGCAGTAACTTCTGTTCCTGACGAACTCCTGCCAAAGTCGAAACCTTCGAAAAACTTCTGCCAGCCAAACTCGACCGACTCGGGATCTTCTTTATAAGCTTGATACAGGGACTCAATATATTCGGCATTAGCGCCGTTAAGATAAGACAAATTATCCATTACGTATGAATTGGTATAAGTGTTGCAAAATTAGAACTTTTAGCTGAATACAGGCCTAATACTCGTCATAAATCTTCGAGAAAATCGACCATGTCGCAAACATTTTTAAGCGGTGTCAACTGGTCTTTGACGAGTATGTCGAATTCAGAGATCAAACTTCCTGCCACCAGCAGGGGAACGTCCAAATTGTCCATAACTTTTGTGATCACTTTATTGATATCTTTCCCAAGATTCATGGAGGTAAGCACCATTAAAGCGTAGTCAGGTTTGTAAGATACAATCACTTTCTTCAGATCGGCGTATGGGACTTCCGATCCTAAATACAGCACATCCTGCCCGCATTTTTTAAGGAGATAGCGGGCAAAGAGCAAGCCGGTTTCGTGCATCTCGTTTTCGGGCAAAAACAGGAGAAAACGCTTTTTATCTGGCTTTTTAGGTTTGTGCAGTTTATCGATCTCGACAATGATTTTGTCGCGGATGAGATTAGAGGCAAAGTGTTCGTGAGAGGGGTCTATGGCTCCGGTTTGCCATAGCATTCCCACGCGTTTCATGAACGGGAAAAGCACAAGATCCATGGCATTGATGAGACCCATTTCCTCTATGCAGCCGCTCAGAATTTTAGAAAACGCCGGTTCGTCATATTTAACTGTTGCGTCGGAAAGATTGAGAATTTGAACGGAATCGTTCTTCCAGTCGCTTTTTAACTGGGAAACCAGATCAGATATCTGCTTCCGGCTCATTCGCGCGATTTTGCTGATCTTGTAACCGTTCTCATTCAGCGCCACGATATTGAGCAGGATCTTGAGGTCGTCCTCGTCGTAGTATCTGATATTGGTTGCAGTACGTTTGGGCGGAACCAGGTTATACCGGGTTTCCCAGGCCCTGATGGTATGGGCCTTGATGCCTATAAGTCCTTCTATGTCACTTATTGAAAATGTTTTCACCGTACTACCTCCAACAAACGTTAAACAAAATTGTTTCGAACAACGATTATTGTTCAAGACTTGCCGAAGATAGTAATTTAAATGATTTAATTCGTGGCACTTACAGGGCCCTCTGCTCAGGCCACGTCGGCGATATCCATATCGAAGACCTTGATTTGCTTTTCGAGGTCAAAAGCAGCTTTATTGGCAACGTTCAGGCCTTTGTGGGCTACGCTGGCCCAATTTCCCCAATTGCTCGCGGGCGCATAATCGACCAGCTTTTCTTCAAAGTATGCGGCGCCCCTGATCCAGTCCTGCTTGAGCACATACACCAGATAAGTGGCCACAACAAGCCGACCTGCATGCGGTATGTAGCCAGATTTGTTCAGCTCGTTCATATATCCATCTACCAGCGCATTGCCGGTTTGCCCTGTCTTCCACCTGACGAGAGCATCGGGCTCATCATCTCTATCTTGACGGACGAAATGTTCGAATTCGGAATCCCTAAAAAAGCCGATACCGTGTTTTTTAAACATAAAGCGGTAATAATCGCGCCATAGCAGGCCCAGAAGCACCTGATTAAAATTCGCGGCCCCGGGTACCTGATCAGCCGCCTTCATTGTCCAGTAGACCTTACGCGGCGACAAACAGCCCAAGGCTAACCAGGGCGACAGCCGGGAGAAAAAAGCCTGCTTTCCGGGCGGTTGCTTCGCAGGCCGGTCATAAATCGTGGAGCCGCTACTCAATAATGTGTTGAGATGCTGCAGACCGGCATGCTCCCCGCCGTGTAAATCGCTTTCAGGCACAGCCTCCTCTGAGAAACCCAGGGCTTTCAGATCAGGCACATCTCCCCAGGCTTCACTTTCCACAAAAACGATATGCTCAGGTTCCTCATAGCAAGGTTTGACTATCGCATCGCGCTCGGTTTTCTTTTTAAACTGTGAGAATACATCGGGTATATCTTTAATCGGGAAAGGAAGATCTTCCTTATTATACAAGGTATGCCCGATGAAATGCTTCAGGTTTATCTTCTGCTTCCACAGCGCGTCCTCTACGTTGGCAGATACGGATGTTTCCTCAAAACCTACTTCTCTGTGATGGTAAACCTCTGAGATATCGTATTTCTCCACAAGTGAACAGATGTGCGATTCGGGTGAACCGGTGATAACAAGCAGATTGCCGCCTTTTCGTATCATGGCCTCTCGCAAAGACAGCACACTTTCAATCAGGAACTTAGCACGGCCTGCCCCCGTTTTATCGGTTTGGAGGTTGGTACTCCCGAAATGCCTGGGATCAAAGAAGTAGACGGGAAGAATACCGTCTGACTTAGCCACGGCTTCTACCAGCATCTCATTATCGTGCAGACGCAAGTCATTCCTAAACCAGACTAAAATTCTCTTGGACCTCACTCGTAAAACGCTTTGTATTTGGATATTATAAATACAAAAATATACGATTTTACCGGTTAAAATGCAGATATATCGCAATATTTACAATAACAAAACAAATAAAAAATCCGTAGGTTATTAGTGCATGGCAAAACAGATTCTGATCACTGGGGCGACGGGCATGATAGGTAAAAAGCTTATCGCTGCACTTCAAGATAAAGGTTACGGCATATCTGTCTTGTCGAGAGCACCTCATGCATCGCCTGGTGTTAAAACCTATTTATGGGACATTTCCAGCGGCAAAATAGATCCGGCCTGTCTGGATGGTGTAGAAGCCATTATACATCTTGCCGGTGAAAACGTTGCAGCTAAAAAGTGGACTGAGCAGCAGAAACAACGGATCGTCGACAGCCGGGTTAAATCAACAGAACTCTTGTACAAGACCATTAAACAGACAGGCGCCCCGGTGCAGGTGATGATTTCTGCTTCTGCTGTAGGGTACTATGGCGACAGCGGCGATGAAATCCTTACCGAAACTGCGACTCCGGGATACGATTTTCTGGCGAGCTGCTGCCAGCAATGGGAAGAGGCGGTAGACCGGGGCAGATCTCTCGGACTGAGAATAGTCAAACTCCGCACCGGGGTTGTTTTGGACAAATCCTCGGGTGCGCTTTCTGCGCTGGAAAAGCCGATACGGTTTTTTGTGGGTGCACCGATAGGCACTGGCAGGCAATGGGTACCCTGGATACATATTGATGATCTTGTTGACATGTATGTTGGCGCCCTCTCCGATCCACTATACCTGGGGGCTTACAATGCCTGCGCACCCTTTCCGGTAACAAACGAAACGCTGACAAAACAGCTTGCGAAGAAACTGAGCCGACCTGCTTGGCCAATTCATGTTCCCGAAAAAGTCATGCAGATGATTATGGGAGAAATGAGTAGTATTGTACTTATGAGTTCGAATACATCTGCGCAAAAGATCCTTGATCAGGGCTTTCAGTTCAGGTACACGTACCTTGAGGATGCGCTTCACGATATTTATGGCAAATGAGTCAGGAGATCAGCATCTGCTGGCTAAGACGTGATCTTCGCCTGGAGGACAATGCAGCACTTTATCATGCGCTCCGGAACGAATACCCGGTCCTGATCCTCTTCATTTTCGACAAAAATATTCTCAATAAGCTATCGGATCGATATGACCCAAGGGTTACTTTCATACACGACACGATCAGACAGTTAAAGGACGAACTGGATAAGAATGGCTCCTCGATGCTGGTCTTGTATGATACCCCGGAACAGGCATGGTCTGCAGTGGTGCGGAAATACAACATCAAGGCGGTCTACACGAACCACGACTACGAGCCTTATGCGCGGGAAAGGGATGATGCGTTGGCGGAGTTTCTCAGATCTGAGGACATTATCTTTAAAACATTTAAGGACCAAACCATCTTTGACCGGGATGAGTTGCTGAAGTCGGACGGTAAGCCATATACCGTCTTTACTCCCTATTACAGGGAATGGCAGAAAAAACTAACACCCTTTTACTTCCGCCGCTATCCTACCGAAAGGTATTTTAAAAATCTGTGGAAAACGGCGCCGGCAGATCTGCCCTCGATAGAAGAACTTGGTTTTAGCAGGAGTGACAAAGCATTACCATCCAGAGAATTTGAGCACAAGCTTCAAAGCTATGAGCAGGACCGGGACTTTCCGTCTGCCGATGCAACCACGCATATTGGCATCCACCTTCGCTTTGGTACGGTTAGCATCCGGAGAGCCGTTGCCAAAGCACTGGAGCACGGAGCGCATAAGTGGCTTTCGGAACTTGCCTGGCGCGACTTCTATATGATGATACTCTGGCATTTTCCGCACACGGTGAGCCAGTCGTTCAAGCCTGCCTACGATCAGATTGAGTGGAGAAATAATGAGTCTGAATTCAATGCCTGGTGCCGGGGAGAGACCGGGTTCGCCCTGGTAGATGCGGGCATGCGTCAGTTGAACGCCACCGGCTTTATGCACAACAGGCTTCGGATGCTTACAGCCAGCTTTCTAACCAAACACTTGTTGGTCGACTGGCGTTGGGGCGAGGCTTACTTCGCAGAAAAACTGCTTGATTACGAGATGGCCAGCAATGTAGGCGGCTGGCAGTGGGCATGTGGGTGCGGGAATGATGCCGCACCTTATTTCAGAATATTTAATCCGGAGCTTCAGTTGTTGAAATATGATCCGAAACTCGAATTTGTGTCTAAATGGATACCGGAACTTAAACAACAAATGCATGTTACACCTATTGTAGAACATGCATTTGCAAGGGAACGTGCTTTACGCACCTTCAAAAAAGCTTTAAATACGGCTAGTTAACCACTGAAGTAATCTCAATATCAAAGTCGAGACTACCATTTGGCGGCACAACCGTGGCCCCGTACGAATCATATTGTCCGTCCGTGCCGTACGCTAGTACTGAGGGCACGAATAATCTAAGCTTGGCTCCTTGCTTAAACTTAGTGAGCACACGCCAGCCATCTACGTTCCCACCAAGCAGACCGGTATATGCGTCTGAGGAGTTAAAAACATTTCCGCCAAGGTTCCTGGCAGCATATTTAGTGGTCACATTGGAATAGATATCTTTCACTGGTTCACCAGATCCAGCATCGGCAAGCACATAATAAACTCCGGAGGCGTCTTTTGTTGCTGTTATGTTGTTTGCGGTTAAGAATGACCTGATGTGCATATCATCTATCTCAGCCTGGGTTTCAGCGTAGGTTTTAACCGTCAGATCAAGAATCTCATTTGAAGGGATATTCAAAATATCCATGCCGTTTTTTCCAAAAGCCAGATAAGAAGGCAGGATAATGCGGACCGTGCCGCCAGGACCGATCTTCTGCAGTGTTGTCAGGATAGCTTTAATTTTTATACCCAACAGCTGATCTGTATAGCCAACAAAGGTCCCAAGATTTACATATTCCGGGGAGGTATAATAGGTGGTTCCATTCAACAAAGATTTCACCGTAACTACATACCTCACAGAATCGGTAGTCTTGAAAAGATCACCTTCCCCCTGGCTCACAATCTGGTAATAATATCCCGAACCTTCCGGATCTTTAACTGCAGACACCCCATTCTTGGAGATATATTCAGATATCTTGGCATCATCAATATTCTCAATGTACTCATAGTCTTTCTGGCATGCAACTAAGCTTGCAGCCATACCTATCAGGAACAGGACATGCACTTGTATCTTTCTTAACATATATGTATTCACTATTTTTTAACTACTTCAAATATTTCAACCCTAAAATGCAGCGGGGAATTCAGCGGAACGTTTGATACGGGGAAATCCTTGTACGCCATTGTGGAAGGGATAAGTAAACGTATTTGTCCGCCTCCTTTTACCAGCGGCAATCCTCTTTTCCAGCCTTCTATGCTCTCCTTTAAATTAAACCGGTAGGGCGTTTCTCCTGAGGAACTGCTAAATACAGTATTGGCGCTATCCAAAAGCCGCCCTTCGTAAAAAACAGCCAGGGAATCCCTTTCTGTAATACTTTCACCGGTTCCGTTCTCTATAATCTCATAATACAGACCGCTCGCATCTTTCGTAAGCGCTGTTCCTGAAGTATCCGCCCAGCGTAGTATACGCTCCTCGTCCTTTGCGTATTGTGCTTCAGCATCATAAGGCTCCGGCTTTTCACAAGCCGCAGCTCCGACAATTACAAACAACCCGACTAAAAGCCTGCTCTTTAACATTATGCACAAAAGTAGTCTTTTATTGCCGATGGCACAATATTTAACCTATTTTAACAATTTTGAAGTCGGACTAGTAGCAATACCGGTTGGCAGAAATAAGTTCCTGCGCAACCTGCTGACGAACCTCTTTTGCGTTGAATGGTTCCATCTTGGTAAACCTCCGCAAACCGACCATCATCATGCGAAGCTCATCGCCCTCAGCAAAGCCCCACAACGCGTCTTTACCTGCCTTTTGCACGGCATCGACAGCCTCCACGAGGTATATTTTAAGCAGGTTCAGCTGACCTCCGCAGGCGTCGGCTCCGCGCTGGTTGACAAGTTTTTCCGTCCTCAGCATGGCCGATTCTGCCACATAGACATAGCTAGCCATATCAGCGATATTCATGAGTATCTCTTGCTCCTTGGCTAGGCTCATCATGAGCTTTTGTACGGCTGCTCCGGCAACCATCAACGTAGCCTTTTTCAAATTAGCGATGATTTTCTTTTCTGCGGCAAAAGGTGAGTCGTCCGCTTCACCAAAATCGGGGATGGCCATCAGTTCTGATGCCACCTGTGTTGCCGGTGTCATCAGATCCAGTTCGCCTTTCATCGCCCGCTTCAACATCATGTCGACCGTTAGCAAGCGGTTAATCTCATTTGTGCCCTCAAATATCCGGTTGATTCGCGCGTCGCGATATGCCCTGTCCATAGGAGCCTCTGCAGAGAAGCCCATTCCGCCATAAATCTGAACGCCCTCGTCGGTCACAAAATCCAAGGCTTCGGAGCCCCAAACTTTTAATATCGCACATTCTACAGCAAACTGTTCTGTGGATTTAAGCTTGGCTTTCCCCTCATCCATCCCTGAGGCCACCAATGCCTCATAGGCATCATCAATATTTTGCCCGGCACGGTAATTGGCCGATTCAACGGCGTATACTTTCGCCGCCATCTCGGCCAACTTGTGTCTTATAGCGCCATACTTGGATATTGCCCGGCCAAATTGCACCCGCTCATTTGCATAATTTACGGCCATACTGATTACTCCCTTGGAAGCACCAATGGCAGCTGCTGCTAGCTTTATGCGTCCTATATTTAAAATATTGACAGCGATCTTAAACCCGTTTCCACGTTCAGAAAGCATATTTTCTGCAGGTACGCGGCAATCGTTGAAGAATAATTGCCGGGTGGAGGAGCCTTTAATTCCCATTTTTCTTTCTTCCGGATTCATGGTTACGCCGCCAAAATCGCGTTCTACAATGAACGCAGTCAGGTTAGCATCATCATCTATCTTAGCGAACACTATGAACACATCAGCAAAACCACCGTTGGTTATCCACATTTTCTGACCGTTGATCAGGTAGTGCTTTCCGTCCTCAGACAAGATGGCTTTCGTGCTTCCGGAATTTGCGTCCGATCCTGAATTTGGTTCGGTAAGACAGTACGCAGCCTTCCATTCCCCCGTAGCAAGTTTAGGGATATATTTGTCTTTTTGCTCTTGATTGCCATAGTACAGAATTGGCAGCGTTCCGATTCCCGTATGAGCCGAAAGCGCAACAGCAAAGGAATGCCCGGCACCTATCACATCGGCCACCAGCATAGAAGTATTGAAATTTTTTCCGAAACCGCCGTAGTTCTCGGGTATGGAAACCGCCAGCAGGCCGAGTTCGCCTGCCTTGTCCATTAAAGATTCCATCAGGCCGCCTTCCTGCGCGTCGATCCGGTCAAGGTTAGGAAACACTTCTGTCTTCAGGAAATCTTCGCAGGTTTGTGCGATCATCTTTTGTTCCTCGTCAAATTCTTCGGGAATAAATACATCCTGCCATGGAGTTTCGCTGATTAAAAATTCTCCGCCCTTAATGGTATTTCTTTCTTTCGCTTCCATTTCAAAAGTGGTTTTGTACTACAATTATTAAAGCATTTCAAATATTCCGGCCGCGCCCTGCCCGGTACCCACACACATGGTTACCATGCCATATCTTTTCTCGCGCCTTTTCAGTTCGTTAAATAGCTGCACGGTTAGTTTAGCGCCCGAACAACCCAAAGGGTGCCCCAAGGCAATGGCGCCGCCATTTACGTTCAGCCTTTCCTTGTCCAGACCAAGCTCCCTTACAATGGCAAGCGACTGGGACGCAAAGGCTTCGTTCAACTCGATCAGATCCATTTGACCAAGCGACATTCCCGCCATATCCAAGGCCTTTGGAATGGCATGTATGGGACCGATACCCATGATGCGTGGAGGAACGCCTGACACACCGTAACTGACCAGTCGGGCTAAAGGCTTTGCGCCAAGCTCCTTCATTCGTTTTTCGGAAACGACCAATACAAAAGCTGCTCCGTCGGATGTCTGAGACGAATTGCCCGCGGTGATACAGCCATTCGCAGCAAATACAGGTTTCAGCTTGGATAAGCGTTCTAAAGTGGTGTCGGCTCTGGGTCCCTCATCTGTGTCTACCACATAGCTGCGCGTTTTCTTCTTCAAATCGGCGTCGAGGTAGGTTTCCTCTATAGTGATAGGCAGCACGCCGGCTTTAAGGTGACCATTTTGCGTAGCCGCGACAGCCTTCATGTGCGACTGGTAAGCAAACTCATCCTGATCTTCACGGCTTACATTGAATTCCCGTGCGACCGCCTCGGCCGTCAGGCCCATACCCCAATACCAGTCTGGATTGCTTCGCGCAACACGTTCATTGGGTACGAGTTTCCATCCGCCGAAGGGCATGCCAGACATTACTTCTACACCTCCCGCTATAATGCAATCGGCCATACCCGTACGGATCTTGGCCACAGCCATAGCGATGGTCTCTAACCCCGATGCACAGTAGCGGTTTACTGTTACCCCCGGCACCTTTTCTGTATCAAGCCCCATCAGAGAAATCATACGACCTATATTCAATCCCTGTTCAGCCTCTGGTGTAGCATTACCTACAATAACATCATCAATACGGTCTTTTTCAAGACCTGGCACCGAACTGACCAGCCCGCGGACCACCTCCGCGGCAAGATCATCGGCCCGCGTGAACCGGAACACACCTCTTGGTGCCTTTCCAACCGCCGTACGGTATCCTGCTATGATATATGCTTCCTGCATGTTCTTCTGCTTTAATATAAAACTTAATTGCGCAAGGGCTTACCCTTTGTTACGATACTTTGAATACGCTCCAGTGTCTTTCTTTCACCGCAGAGCGAAAGAAATGCCTCCCGCTCTAAATCAAGCAGGTATTGTTCCGTCACTTCGGTTGGCACAGAAAGATCGCCTCCGCACATCACCCAGCCCAGCTTCTCTGATATTTTCTTATCATGCTCAGAAATGTAATTCCCGAAATACATGGAATTTGCTCCCGCGTAAACAATGCCGAGCCCTTGCTTACCCAGCACTTTAATGTCTCTCCTCGGTACGGGCCTGGTATATCCTGCTTCTGCCAGAGCTATTGCTTTTGCTTTTGCATCGGCAATTAACCGGCTTCGGTTCATCGTTATCGCAAACTTATCCTTAAGCAGATATCCGAGTTCAGCGGCCTCCACAGCTGAGGTAGACACTTTAGCTGTCCCGATAGTCAGGAAACGATCTTTGAGCACATTTTGCGCGATCTGGTCTTCGTTGAATTCATCGGATGCACGCAGCGCAAATTCTTTTGTGCCGCCTCCCCCTGGAATGACCCCTACGCCAAACTCAACAAGCCCCATATAGGTTTCGGCATATAGCTGCACATGATCTGCGTGCAAACTGAATTCGCAGCCGCCGCCCAGCGTAAGGTTGTGCGGGGCCACCACGACGGGTATAGATGAATATCTGATCCGCATGGAGGTATTCTGAAACATCCTGACTGCAAGGTTCAGTTCATCCCACTCCTGCTCAACTGCCATCAGGAAAATCATTCCCACATTAGCACCAGCGCTAAAATTAGCTCCGTCGTTGCCTATGACTAAACCTCTGTAATCCTTTTCGGCCATATCAATCGCCTTATTAATGGCCTGCAAAGTATCGCCTCCGATAGTGTTCATCTTCGAATGGAACTCGACGTTCAATATGCCATCGCCCAAATCGATAATGGAGGCTCCAGAATTTTTCCAAATCAGCTTACTGGCCCTCAGATCGTCGAGAACGACAAAAGCTGCGGCACCGGGTAATTCTTTGTAGGCTTTCGCATCAATATCATAGTATTTGCTTATGCCGTTTTCCGTTTTGTAAAAACGCTCATAACCAGCAGCAAGCATTTCGTGCACCCAGGGAGCCGCTTCATGACCATAAGCTTTCATCCCTTCCAGAGCATTCGCCACGCCCAGAGCATCCCAAACCTCAAAGGGCCCGAGTTCCCAGCCGAAGCCGGATCTCATGGCATCATCAATGCGGTACAGCTCGTCCGATATCTCGGGAATCCGGTCAGACACATATTCGAACAGTCCGAAAAAGGATGCCCGGAATAAATCAGCAGCCTTGTCCTTTCCTGCAGCAAAAATTTTCATACGCTCCCGCACGTTATCTACCGGCTTGACCAGGTCGAGCGTAGCCGACTTAACTTTAACCTGCGGACGATATTCCAGCGTTTTTAAATCCAGCGCTAGAATCTCAGTCTTCCCCTCGGCGGTTTTAGTCTTCTTGTAAAAACCCTGCCCCGTCTTGTCGCCCAGCCACTGGTTGATTTCCATCTGCTGCACATAGGCCGGAAGTTTGAAGAGTTCGTGAGCCTTATCGCCCGGCACATTATCATAAAGTCCCTTAGCCACTTTAATCATCGTGTCGAGCCCTACCACGTCGGTAGTACGAAAGGTCGCCGATTTTGGTCGGCCCAGGGCGGGACCAGTAAACTTATCCACCTCCTCTACGGTAAGTCCCATTTTTTCGACCAGGTGCAGCAAGGCCATTATAGAATACACACCAACCCGGTTAGCTATAAACGCGGGGGTATCCTTACATAAGACCGTTGTTTTACCCAAAAACTTATCTCCATATCCCATCAGGAAATCGACAACAGCCTGTTTTGTATAAGAAGTGGGGATAACCTCGAGCAAGCGCAGGTAACGCGGTGGATTAAAAAAATGTGTGCCGCAAAAGTGCGCCTTAAAATCATCACTGCGTCCTTCAGCCATCAAATGTATGGGGATGCCAGAGGTATTGGATGTAACCAGTGTTCCTGCTTTTCTGTATTGCTCTACCTGATCGAAAACTGATCTTTTGATCTCAAGATTTTCAACCACCACCTCTATAATCCAATCACAGCCAGCGAGTTTAGGCATATCATCTTCAAAATTGCCTGTTGCAATCTTCTGAACAACCTTTTTGGAATATACCGGCGAAGGACTAGATTGAAGTGTGTTCTGTAAAGCTGCGTCTACAATGCCGTTTTTTGCACCATCATTAGCGGGGATATCAAGCAACAGTACCTGCACACCGATGTTTGCAAAGTGACAGGCAATGCGTGATCCCATAATTCCGGAACCCAGAACAGCTACACTATTTATTTTCTTGTTCATGATATAACGAATTGATCGGATAAGCCGACGTCAGTTTATTCAGTTTCTGCAAGGTTTTAATCAGCCCCTGCTTTTCATTAATGCTGAGATTCTCGTTCAGGTATTCATTAAACTTCACGACAACATCCCTTGCCTCCTGCCGCTTGTCTCGACCAAAATCGGTGAGATATACCTTGACGGAACGCTTATCTCCATCCGAGGTTTCACGGTATATGAGATTGAGCTCCTCCATATTGTTGAGCATTCTAGACAGGCTGGTTGCTTTTACACCCAGCATACCTGCAAGTTGCGTAACCGGAGTACCCTCTTTTTCAATATTAATGAGCACATACCCGATAGCCTGAGTAATCCCAAAGCCAGAGGCGACCTGGTTATACATGTTTGCCATGTTTTGCCAAACTACCTTCAAATAATAGTCAACCGTATCCTGTTGTTTCATTTATATTATGCTTGCATAACAAAGCTAATCAATAAAATCGTTGATTACAATACCAATTTTAAGGTAAACGGCTCAATGCGGGGTTGAATTTTCTTCCGCACGATAGTGCTCAGCGTCCAGGTAAACCCGCTCTATTTCACCTTTAAATTTCTCCAGAATCACTTTCCTCTTCAGGCTAAGCTTAGGGGTGAGCTCACCGCCATCTATGGTCCAGAGCTTCGGCAGTAAAGCAAAGCGTTTTACCCGCTCCCATTTGCCGAAGTCTTTACACGTTTCTTCGACAACGCGGTTAAACTTGTCGACCACCACCGGATGGCTGATCATTTGGGCATCTGAGGTGTATTCGATACCTTTTTTTGCAGCCCAGTTGCGCAATGCTGTAAAGTTCGGCACAATAAGGGCCATCGGAAACTTGCGATTCTCTCCGAGCACCATCACCTGTTCCAGCAATGGCGCTTCCTTAAATTTGTTCTCTATGATCTGCGGTGCAATGTATTTGCCCCCCGCCGTTTTAAACATCTCTTTTTTACGGTCGGTTATCTTCAGAAAACCTCCTTCTAGTAGCTCCCCGATGTCACCGGTGTGAAACCAACCCTCCGCATCTATGGTTTCGGCAGTCAGATCCTCTCTTCCATAATATCCCTTCATCACGGCATGACCGCGTACAAGCACCTCACCATCATCTGCAATCTTCACCTCAACACCGTTGATAGGCGGCCCGACGGTTCCGAACATAGTATGACCAAAGTAGTTTACCGTGATTACGGGTGACGTTTCTGTAAGTCCATAGCCCTCAAAAACAGGCATGCCCGCGGCCCAGAAGATCCGGGCAAGCCTGGCGTTTAATGCGGCGCCGCCGGAAATGATCACGACGATATTGCCGCCCAGTGCAGCCTGCCATTTCTTGAAGACCAGCTTACGGGCTATCCCTAATTGCGCCCGGTACATCCAGCCTCGCTGCAGTTCAAACTTTTCTGCCAGGGCTAGCGACCAGAAAAAGATATTCCTTTTTAAGCCAGCAAGCTCTTTGCCTTTTTCCATAATCTTGTCATAGACCTTCTCAAGCAGGCGCGGTACAGTGGAGAAGGCATTTGGCTTTACATGCTGTATATCGGCCACGATGGTCTCCATACTTTCTGCATAGTAAACGGCCGTGCCATTATACATGTAGAGGTATACAACCATCCTTTCAAATATGTGAGATAGCGGCAGAAAGCTAAGCGCAGACCCGATACCTGCTGGTAGCAATACAGCTGAATTCTGGAAATTTTTGACAAGGTTGTTGTGTGTAAGCATTACACCCTTCGGGGTTCCGGTAGTACCGGAAGTATATATCAATGTAAGGATATCCTCGGGTTTTACTTCTTCCCGGTAGCTTTCCAGGTCGATGCCGCTTTGCATCTGGCCCTCGGCGACCAGTTTCTTCCAATCGGGGACCTCTGCAACTTCGTCAAAACTATAAATCGCTATCTCCCGGCGGCACAGCTCGCAGGCCGATTTAACCTTGCTATATAACGATCCGTCGGCTACGAACACCATGCTCACTTCCGCATTTTCGAGTATGAAGCGGACGTCATGATCAGGTAGTGTCGGATAAAGCGGAACTTGATAAGCACCGATCTGCATGATCGCAAAATCCGTGATATTCCACTCAGGACGGTTCGGTGACATCACCGCAATCCGGTCGCCCTTTTTCACGCCAGATGCAATCAAGCCTCTGCTCAGGTTGTCACTTAGTTCACAGAACATCTCCGTGCTGTAATTCACCCATTCGCCCCTGATCTTTCCGCACACAAAGTTGTTTTTCGGGAAATTTATCCGGTTGTGTTTAAGCAAATCGAACACTCTGGTTATCGTAGCAGACATAATTGCATCGTTTTAATTTGGCCGTTGTAGTCATTGCGAGAAAGAGAAGGACTACCTACAGCAATATACAAAATATTAAACAAGTGCCAAAGCTGAACTGTTCTAGAAGCTCAATCCTAAAGAAATGAAACAAATGAACATCGATGAGTCCTTGAAAGTAACGGTCGACTTTGAGGATGAAACGCTTCCTGAAACGGCCAGGGAACTGCAACCTTTGGTTTGGAAGGAGCAAGACAGGTATTATTGTCTGCTCGGCCCCGACCGGGATTCCGGAATATTTGGCACCGGCGAAAGTCTTGAGCAGGCGATCAGCAGTTGGAATGAACAACTGGTGCAGCACTTACGGACGGCACCGGAAGAGGACGAGGTGGCGCTTTATGTCAAAGACATGTTTAACAGCAGCCCAGACAAAGTTTGGTAGTATCTGAAAAGTAGGGGTGTATGATCCTAACCGGATATATCCGGTTAGGATGTGGTCTGCGCTGCTGCTTCTAAATATATTAGCGGCGAGATAAACCCACGTCGCTATGAACCACACCATTCGGTCGGCCAGTTTTGCACTGTGTTTTTTAATGCTCCTGGCCGCCTGCAAGAAACAGACTAAGGAGCGTGATCCTGAAACGGAGGATAAGGAAACACCTGATACAGAAACGTCAGTAAAACACTTGCTGTTGCCTTCGAAAATCGTATACGGACAGCTTACCACAACGTTTGAATACATCCCGGGGAGCAGACGGCTTAAAAGCATTAGCAAGTCGACCGGCACGAGCTACCATTTCCGGTACAAAAACGACACATTGCTTTATATCTGTGAAATTGTACAAGGCAATAACACCGTACAGGAAAACGGTATAAAACGTAATGCTAAGCTTACACCAACGGCGGTGACAAGATTCCGGCTGACTGGCAATGTTTATAGCCTGTTGAGCCAGGATAAGCTGACTTTCAATACCGCTGGCCGACTTACGGAAAGCGAGATCTATGACGCAGCCAACACGCTAACCTTACATAACGCCTTTACATATCTCGCCAACGGAGCCATTGCTACCATCACAGGTAAGGCGAACGCCGGGAGCATACAACACAGCTTAACATATGACGAAAAAAATTCAATTTTTAAAAATGTGTCGGACGGCTTTCTGATCTACCTGCTTTACGGAGATCTTCTCTTCACTGCTCCAACGCATAATATATTAAGTTACCACAGCACGGAAAAGACAGACGACAATATGATGATCAGCTACGAATATAACGCACAAAACTATCCGACTAAGATGGTCATCAAACGCGCCAAATGGACAGAAACGCATTACATTTCCTATACCTCATATCCCGACAAATAACTCACTCCTTTATGATTTTGGCGGCTTTCCCGATGCGCTTACCACGATCGAACAATTGGAGAAGATATATCCCCTTTTGCAGTCCCCCGATGTAGAGCACAAATTCAGAATCTGCCCCCAGAGCGCCTAAGGATTGGCTGACCACTGTGTTGCCGAGCAGATCGCTCAGCCTGGCAGTCGCGTTTTGCAGAGCCATCCTGACTTTCACATGCAGCATTTCTTTCGCGGGATTTGGGTAGGCAACAAAATACTGCGCGACGGCTTTGTTTCCTGAAACGGGAGTTGACCTGCGCATTCTGAGTGTAAATCGGTCCCCACCGAAACTTTCGGGCTTCTGCAGATCGATATCGAAAGTGACTATGGAATCAGATGCTTTAAGAACCGTAGCTGTCTTCTTATAGTGGTCATGCAATTCCAGCATACGGCCTCCCGGGAGCTCCCCCGTCTTAAAATGAAGTTCATAATTTCCTGTCTCAAATCCATACACCTCAAGATGGATGTTGTCAGCACTGTCGGCCTCCGACACCAGTTCGTCTACCGAGAAACGTTTCCCTGCCCTTTTACTCGCCAAACTCACAAAGCCTTCGCCAACCTTCAGGGCATTGTTACTTTGTGAAAGCTGATTAAGCCTGTCGACAATATTGAGATGCAGTGGTTGTGAAAAGGATGCCCTTCTCAGCGTAATTGTAAGGCTTTGGTTGAGCTTCGGAGCGCTCTCTTCTTTGGAAGATTCCGTGAATCCGAGACTTCCGGAAGAAAAACCCTCTTTTACCCGCACAAAGAAACCAGTTCCGGCCGGTATCCTGGCCTGCGGATCATTGGTAACATAATACGCATTGTTTTGAGGATCGAACAACCATACCGCATCCTGAAGGTTTACTTTGGTCAATGCCCCCCAGGTAACGGGTGAGGCGTATGGATTGCCGACAAGATTGAAGCCATCGCCGTCGCCCGCCGCACCACTTCTGAAACAGGGCACTGTGAGGGACCCAGTAAACAGCTGGCCTGTATAGGTGAGTATGTAGGGTTCCGGGTTCATAAAAGGCGCTGCCGCAATTTGCTTTTCGTAGGCGTTAGGAGTTAACCTGCTGCCCCTGGAGTATAGGTAAAAACCGCGTCCGAGAGGTAACTGAGTCGACATCCCCGTTATGGGTTTATATTTTTGGGCAAGTGTTCCGGGAAGTGACTGGTCGTGTGTGTAGATGGTAGCGCCGTTATTTGGAGATGGGTCGAAACCGTTGCTTTGGCCTCCCAACCCGGTGATAAACACGGCATCTTTCAGCACTTCAAATCCGTACGTCATGTTACTGTTATGGTAAACAGGCGAACTTAACAAGCGCCAGCCGCGGCCGCTGGACGGTGAAGGGAACGACCCGTCGATATACTGCTGAACATGAACGTTACCACGGATGACAGCTTGCTCTGGTACCGCGACCGGGCCTAGCCGCGCCGCGCCGTCCGGGCCGGCCACAAGGGTAAGATAACCGTTAGCGTTAAGCACGCCTCTTGAAAGTTCAAGTTTCCCGGATACGTATACCTCACTTTCCAATCGAATCTCAGCATCTGGATAAGCGGCATTTACGACGAGGCCAGACGCCCGGAAAGTGCCGGGGCCTTCCAGCCTCGAGCCTTCGCCCGATAAAGTTAACTTTCGGTCATCGTCGACCTCAATAGCGGCATCGAGCCCCAGGCGAACGCTGCAATTTAACTGAAGATCAGCGCCAACCGAAATTCGCGCGCCGCTATCAAGCCGAAGTCTGCCAAGGACTGCCGGAGCGTTGATCCTTGCCAGACTGCCGGCAGAGATACAGATCTTGCTCTGGGAATCCGGTCTCTTGTTGTCGACCCAATTGCCCGATATATTCCAATCGGTGCTTACTACACCCGTAAAGGTGATCCAAGTTGGGTCGCGCTCTTCTTTCCCAATATAAAAATTACTTTGATGCTGGCCTTGCGCTATATAGCTGTTGCGGATCATATAACCGGGTAGCGCCGTGTTAAATAACCGAACCTCGTCGACGAGGCCTTTAAAATAGAAGCCTCCGCTTTTCCCTTTTCCTACATAAAGCGAGCCGCCGGATGCAGTCATACGAAGCGCGGTACTTGATACCGAACCTGAGGTTGACCCGTTAATATAAATGCCGGCGCTGCTGCTGTTTGTGCCGGTAACCGAATAATAGCATGCGATATGCGTCCATACGCCTGGACTTAGGATCTGGGTGGACATTCTGGAAAAAACCTGGCTGGCGGTACGGTATGTAATCAGTTCCAGCCTTCCGTCTGGATTTATCTGCAGCTTCCAACCCATTCGGGCCAGACTATCATTGCCTGCAATAACCTGGACATCGTTGCCTCCCTCCCATTTAATCCAAGCCATAAAAGTAAAACTGCTACTTGTATTCCCCTGCGTTTGCAAGAACTGATTGGTTCCATTGAACCGTGTGGCTCTACCAACCTTGCCTTCTACAACATCGGACAGGCTAAAACCCTCACCGCTCAAGTCTCTATGCGCGCTTACAGATTTCTGATCCCTGCTGCCAAAATCATGTCGTTCCCCATCCATGTGCCATACCCCGTCATACGTGTAGTTCCAGGTATTCAAGCCATCTTCAGAGCGACTTTCATGCAGGTCCTTGCCTGAATAGTAAAGATAGACGGAGGTTGGCGGCGTGGGTGATTTCGCAGCAGAAAGGCTAGGTACGCGCACCCAAAAACGATATTTCCCGGTTAAATGGTCGTACGACTCAATTTGAAAATTAAGCTTTGCGGCAGGGGCTTCTGCTGTGGCAAACGCAATGTTCCTTCCCTGCAGGTCATATACAGCGCCCTCGCATACAGCGGGTACTTGATATTTTAGCACATCATCCTCAATCTCCAGGAGCATAACGAGGTCGCTGATGTCATAATAGGTCTGACCCGAGCTTGTGTTTTTAAACTCCCCTTCAAATCTCGTCTTATCAAAGGTGATCTTCTTCCTGAACTCGTAACCAGCCATCCATGACTGAGCGGATAATAAAGACGGCAACAGCCATAGCAATGCAAAAAGTTTAATTCTACACATACAATTGAAAAGTGCAGAAACTTAGTGGCCCCGGGATACCCACACCAAATATTAACCGGATATATCCGGTTAATATTAGCTGCCTGTTTCTAGCTTGTTGGATTAATCCATAGACTTGGCCAATGAAAAGGATATTATTGATTTGCTTGCTATGTGCAACAACGGCGTTGATGGCACAACCAGAAGACCCGGGACTGCCAGGGGGAGATCCGGATGTTCCGCTGGACGGAGGAACGGGCTTCCTGCTGCTGGCCGGCGCCTTATATGGCGCTAAAAAATTAAAACAGCCTAAAGACAGAAATCGCCGTTAAGTTCAGATAAGGATGCCTTCACGTTTGAGTATGTAATGATAGATTTCTTCAATTGGCTTTTGAAGGATCTTACCAACTTTTACGCCGTTCGCCTCGCAAACAGCTTTCAAAACATCCTGATAATAATAGGCTATGGAACCAACAAAATGGCAGTCGAGGTTCTTATAGTCCGGGTAGTCTTTAATGTTTGTGTCTACAAATTCCTGAAAACCCTCTCTCAGTATAGTTTGTATAAAAGGGTGATCTAAATGCGCCGCCATAAACTTACTTATGGAAGCCAGATAGATATTTGCCGAGGGCCGCTGATACACATTGGTGATCACAGACTCTTTATTTATATCATATTTCTGAGCAAGTTCAATCCCTAATTCAGGCGGCATTTGTCCGTAAAGATAGCTGGTAATCAGCTTCCTGCCGAAACTGGTTCCTGAGCCTTCATCTCCCAAAGCATATCCCAATCCGTGTGAACCGCTATGCACATCCGCTCCATCGAAATAGCATATGTTTGACCCCGTACCTAGAATGCACGTAAGCCCTTCTTTGTCGCCGCAGGTGGCAAATGCTGAACCGAGGAGATCGTGCTCGACAGCCACGTAGGCGTTGGTAAAAAAGCTCGATATTCCGTTAGACATGACTTCTATCTTGTCGGGCGACGAACAGCCTGCTCCAAAGAAGTAGATTTCCCGGACCTTATCCACATATGCAGCCAACTCCTTTTTTTTAGCAAGTATTTTGTAAATATCATGGGCATTCAAAAAGTAAGGATTAATGCCCTGTGTACTGAAAACGAGTTTTTCATCCGGACTGTAACCAATCCAGTCCGTTTTCGAAGAGCCACTGTCTGCTACGAGTATCATGCCATAAAAATAGCAAATTATTGGATACTTAGCGTGCCGCTGATCTCTTGAAGAGCCACTTCCGTAAGCTTGGCCTGATGTTCAGCCTCCAGATGTCTGGCGACTGCGTCGATATAGTTCCGTTGCGCTTCACGGAGTTCCAGCGGGGCAATGCTTCCAAGCCGGTATTTCTCAAGCGTAATATCCAGACTTTGTTTGGCCACATCCACGTTATTGCTTTGTACCTTCAAGATGTCCAGATTTGTCCGATAATCCTGGTAAGCATTAAGTAATTGTGCGCCGATATTTTGGCGGGTTTGCTCAAGACTAAGCTCAGAGGAATTGATCTGCACTTTTGCGTTCCGCTCGTTTTGCCGCTGCAAAAAACCGTTGAAAATGTTGATGCTGGCCGTAACCCCATAAGTGAAACCGTTGGCACGTGTAGCTATGTTAAAGCCGGTCGGACTGGTATTCCGTTGAACATCATATCCGCCATTTACACCTATAACCGGATAGCGCTGCCCTTTGATCTGTTTCAGGTTAAGTTCTGCGATTTTCTTATTGATGAATGCATTTTGAAGGGCGGGATTGAGCTGTTCCGTTTGACTGGTAAGGGCTGTGTAGTCCAGTGCGGCATTGATCTGAATGTCTTCATCAACTTCAAATGCTATATTCAGATCACGGGCCAGTATTCTGTTGAGTTCGGTTCTGGCATCTTTCAGCAAATTCAGTTCCTGAAGGTAGGCAGCGGTATCTGTGTTGTAGTCGACCTGCGCAGTAAGCACATCCAGCTTAGAACCCCTTCCCAGGCTTAGTTTGTTATCAGCTATCTGCAATCTTAGTGTAGATACATCGATAGCGCTGTCTCTGGCCGACACCAGTTTTTGCTCTTTTAAGACGGTATAGTAGCTGCTAACCACAGCGCTGATGGTCGACAATATTGCGGCTCTTGAATTCACCTCTCCTTGCTTTTCCAGCTCCTTCAGCCGCTCATAGTTCGTGAACATCTGCAGGCCATCGAAAATGGTCCAGCCCAAACCCACGCCATAACTCATATTGGTATTGCGCACGCCGCTCAGACTTTGCTCATTACCGTTACTTTGCGTCCTTGTAATATTTTGTCTGCCCGCACCTTCGCTAAAGGTACCTTCTACGCGTGGCAGCATGCCGGCATTCCCTGGATTTACGTTATTCCTGGCTATCTCGAGATCATTATTTACGAGCTTGATATCATAATTGTTTTCCAATGCAATACTCACCGCTTCTCGAAGCGATAAACGCTCTTGTGAATATCCCGAAATTGTGAAGCACGAGATAGCTAAACAAGAAACTAATAGAAGTTTGTTAACCCGCATGTTGATCCCTTTTTATGTTTGCGTCCGCTTCATTTGCCAAGGCCGTTTTAAGCGATGCCTCCAGATCGGCATTGGCTTTATGTTCTTTTGACCAATAGGTATAGATGGCCGGAATAACGAAAAGCGTAAGGATCAGAGAGAAAGTGGTTCCGCCCACAATTACGATACCCATACCCATCCTGCTTTTAGCAGCCGCGCCCAGAGCCATGGCGATGGGCAGCGCACCAATGGCAATCGCTAAACTCGTCATAAGAATAGGCCTTAGCCTCGACACAGATGCTTCCCTGATCGCCTCCTTAACACTTTTGCCCTGCTCCTTAAGCTGGTTGGCAAATTCGACGATCAAGATACCGTTCTTCGTTACAAGTCCGATAAGCATAATGGTGCCGATCTGACTGAAGATATTCCAGCTCTGGCCGAACAGCCACAAGGACAGAAATGCTCCCGCCACCGCCATCGGAACCGTCAGAATAATAATTACCGGATCGATAAAACTCTCAAACTGCGCAGACAGTATCAGATATACCAGCAGCAAGGCCAGCAGGAAGGCAAACAACGTGTTCGAAGAACTCTCTTTGAAATCCCTTGATTCTCCACCAAGATCGGTTGAAAATGACTCGTCGAGTACCTTCTCCGAGATCCGGTCCATGGCTTCTAGACCATCACCAATACTCTTGCCCGGCGACAAGCCCGCTGAAACGGTGGCCGAAATGAAGCGGTTGTTTCGGTATAACTGCGGGGGACTGCTCTGCTCTTCGGCAGTAACGACGTTATCGAGCTGAATGAGCTGGTTGCGGCTATTTCTCACGTAAACGGAACTGAGATCGAGCGGAGCTTTGCGTTCGCTTGCTTCAAACTGACCGATTACCTGATATTGTTTGCCGTCCATAAAGAAATAGGAGAATCGCTGACCGCTCAGGCCAAGCTGCAATGCCGTGCCGATATCCGCGGCAGAAACACCGAGCGCTTTGGCTTTGTCGCGATCTATAGTCAGATTGATTTCAGGCTTGTTAAATTTCAGGTTTACGTCTGAGGTGGTAAACGTAGGGTCTTTACCTACCTCATCCATGAAGACAGGCAGCTTTTCACGCAATTTTTCAAAATTCTGTGCCTGAATGATATAGTTGATAGGCAAGCCCCCGCGCCGACCCACGGAAATAGTAGGCTGCTGGGTAACCACCGCTTTGCCCTCTGTATATTTCCTGGTAATCGAAGTGAGTTTCGCGGCAATCTCCGCCTGGGAACGCTCGCGGTCGCCCGGATCCACCAATCCCATTCTTACAAAACCGCTGTTTGTCGACCCCCCACCAAACCCGGGTGAAGTGATGGTGATGTTAACCTTTTTTTCGGGAACAGAATCATTGATCATGTCGACGATCTTTCCCATAAAGCGATCGGTATAAGCAAACGAGGAGCCCTCGGGTGTAGAGATATTCATATTTATTGCGCTCCGGTCATCGTATGGGGCGGTCTCTTTCGGTATAATGTTCCAAAATAATACGATCAGACCAACGCATACGAGCAGAATAGGAACAGCAAGCCATTTTCTGGCGAGAAACTTATCAAGCCGCTCGGCATAACCATCGTTTAGTTTTACAAAGTAGGGTTCCGTAGCCTCATAAAACCTAGTCTTTTTATGCCCGCTCTTTTTCATCAGATAGGCGTTCAGCATTGGCGTGAGGGTAAGCGACACGAAAGCTGAGATCAATACAGCTGCGCCTATCACCACACCGAACTCGCGGAACAGCCGCCCGACAAATCCCTCGAGAAAGATGACCGGAAGGAATACTGCGGCAAGCGTTATAGATATGGAGATTACCGCGAAAAAAATCTCATTAGACCCCTTTATTGCCGCTTCAAAGGGCGAGTAGCCTTCTTCAATCTTTTTAAAGATGTTTTCTGTAACCACAATACCGTCGTCAACAACAAGCCCAGTGGCAAGTACAATGGCCAAAAGCGACAGCACGTTGATCGAAAACCCAAAAATATACATGATAAAGAAGGTAAAGATCAGCGATACCGGTATATCAATAAGGGGTCGAAATGCAATGGCCCAATCACGAAAGAACAGGTAAATGATGAGTATAACCAGAATTAACGAAAGGACTATCGTTTCCGCAACCTCGGTAACGGATTGCTTGATAAACTTCGTCGTATCCAGCGAAATATTTAGTTTGATGTCTTTAGGGATATCTTTTTGCAGTTCTTCAAAACGGCGGTCAAATTCCTTTGAAATATCGAGGTAGTTAGCTCCAGGCTGCGGAATCAATCCGACCGCCACCATCGGCTTTCCTGACTCGCGTAGCACGGTTTCTTCATTCTCTGATGCCAGTTCCGCATATCCGATATCGCTCAGGCGCACAAGACTTCCCGAGTCGGATTTAAGGATCAGGTCATTGAACTGCTGTTCATTAGTCAGCTTTCCAAGCGTTTTGACCGTGAGTTCCGTATTGGCTCCGGTGATGCGGCCTGAAGGCAATTCAACATTCTCCTGGTTCAGTGCATTGACGATATCCTGAGAGGTAAGCCCGTAAGCAGCGAGCTTATCGGGGGCTATACGTATGCGCATGGCATATTTACGCTGACCCATGATGCGCACACTGCTCACTCCTGTGATGGTTTGCAAACGATCTGCAATCACATTTTCAGCATAGTCACTAAGCTCCATCACGTTCCGTTTGTCACTTTGTACGGTCATGGTAATTACCGCATCGGAGTTGTCATCCGCTTTACTGACCACCGGATTTCCGTCGATATCCTTTGGCAAACTTCTGGCAGCCTGCGAAACCTTGTCGCGCACATCATTTGCCGCGTCATCAATATTTTTATCGAGATTGAATTCGATAGTGATGTTGCTGGAACCCTGATTACTGGACGAAGTGATGTTCCTGATTCCGTCGATACCATTAATGGATTTTTCCAGCGGCTCTGTTATTTGAGATTCGATGATATCAGAATTTGCGCCCGGATAGGAAGTCCGCACAGATACTACGGTTGGCTCGATGTTGGGAAACTCCCTGACGCCGAGAAACGTATAGCCGATGATCCCGAAAAGGAGAATCATCAGGTTCATCACAATGGCCAGTACCGGCCGCTTTATACTCGTGGTAGAAATACTCATCTCATTTATTGATTAACCACAGTTACTTTTACCGCAGCGTCAGGTTTCACGGCCATCGCCCCGGTGGTCAGCACCGTATCTCCTTGCTGCAAGCCGGCAGTTACCACGATATGTTCGGCGGTTCTGGTTCCGGTTTCGACTTTGACCTGCTGTGCTTTACCATTACGGCTTAGGAAGACTGTCTTCCCGTCCAGCACAGGTATTATCGCCTCATTAGGGATAAGAATAGCATCTTCTACAGCGCGCAGGTTAAGTTTTATTTTGGCAAAAGAGCCGGGCAACAGCTCACCGCTCGCATTTGGCACACTAGCCCTGATTTGCAGGGTACGCGTCTGCACATTTACGCCAGGCTCTATAGCGTACACTTTTCCTTTGAAAGTTTTATTTAAGCCGTCAGTGGTGAATGAAATCTCCGAGCCGTTGGTGATCTGCCCCATGTAACGCTCCGGCACAGAAAAGCTGATTTTTAAAGGATTAATGCTCGAAAGCCTTGCAATTAAAGTAGCCGGTGTGATATACTCACCTACAGATATCGAGCGTAAACCTATCTTACCGCTAAACGGTGCGTATATGGCGGTCCTGGCCAATTGAGCCCGAATAAGTTGAGTTTGAGCTTCGAGAGAACGCAGGTCGGCCAGCGAGGTATCGTATTCTTCCTGACTGATGGCACCTTTCTCCAGCAGTTGTCTGGATCTATTCTCTACAGTAGCGGAAAGCTTCTGCCGGGTCAGTGCCTCCTGCAGTTGTGCCTGGATGTCACGATCGTTAATTTTGACAAGCAAAGCTCCTTTACGCACGTCAGTCCCCTCCCTGAAGTTTATACCCGTCACCAATCCGGAAACCTCACTGCGAAGTTCAACAGCCTCATTCGCTTCCAGGGTACCGGTTACTTCTAGAGCATTGTTAAAATTACCTGGTTTAACAACGATACCCTCAACCTGCAAACTTGAAGATCCTCCTGCCGGCCCGCGTTTACCGCCTTGTCCTTCCAGTTTCTTATTCGCATTAATACGATAGAAGACAAGCGACCCGATTCCTATCACAAGAAGTGCATAAATGATATATTTCAGTTTCATTCGTGTATATACTAGTCTGTAAACGTGCAAAAATATTCAAATATGATGCCTGTAAGAACTTGTATTAAGGTTGTTACGCGACCAAAATAAATGCTGATCTCCATTTTTGCTAAGTTTTTGGGTAAGTTTGGGCAATTTATTGTTTGTGTTATATGAAAACAGCAGCAGCCACCATCATTATTCTACTCGCATTTAATATGATCAGCAAGTCTCAGGTTAAAATTGGATTTGAAGTTAGCTTTACCGAACCACAGGCCCATTATGCCGAAATCGAAATGACAATTTCGGGGTTAAAGAAGGACCACGTCGACATCAGAATGCCAGTTTGGGCGCCTGGATCTTACCTGGTCAGGGAATTTTCCAAAAATATCGAAGGCCTGACTGCAAGTGCGAATAGTAAGTCCATCCGCACGGAGAAAATCAGGAAAAACGCCTGGCGCATTTATAGTGCAAATGCAAACAGCGTCAAGATAAAATACCGCATTTATGCTTTTGAAGTTTCTGTGCGCACCTCATTTGTAGACGACAACCACGCTTTCTTGTCAACCACAGGTGTTTTTATGTATCCCGATGGTATGCTCGACATGCCGAGCACTGTTCGCATCAAGCCTTTCAAAGGCTGGGAAAAAGTATCTACCGGACTGGAGCCTGTAGCGGGTGAGCCCTTTACCTATGCGGCTGCTAATTTTGATATTCTGTACGACAGCCCGATTGAAGTGGGCAACCAGGATGTGTTTGAATTTACCGCCGGGGGAGTTAAGCATGAAGTAGCCATGGTTGGAGGCGGCAATTACGACGCGGAGAAACTGCAGAAAGATATGGCCCGCATTGTTGAAGAAGCAACCGCTATGTATGGTGAAAACCCGAATAAACATTACACTTTTATAGTGCATAACTATCAGAGCGGCGGCGGGGGACTGGAACACCTGAATTCAACCGTGCTGGGCGCGACACGAAATGGCTATACCAACCCTAAAACCTATCTCGGTTTCCTCAACCTGGTGGCGCATGAGTACTATCATCTCTGGAACGTAAAGAGGCTAAGACCGCAGGCACTCGGACCTTTCGATTACGAGAACGAGAATTACACCACAAGCCTATGGGTAGCGGAAGGATTTACCGCTTACTATGAAAACAAACTGATGCACCGTTCCGGGTTCCTCACGGACCAGGAAACTGTGCAAAACCTGGCCACGGCAATAACTGGTGTGGTCAACACCCCCGGAGCAAAAATACAATCGGTTGCAGAAGCCAGTTACGATGCCTGGATCAAATATTACAGGCCAAACGAAAACTCGAACAACAGCACCGTCTCCTATTACAGCAAAGGTGAGGTACTGGGAATGTTTATGGACTTAGAGATATCGAATGCAACAAAGGGAGCAAAAAACCTGGATGACGTAATGAAAGCGATGTACGACGAATATTACAAAGCCAAGGGCCGTGGGTATACCGATGCCGAATTCAAGGCCATGGTTGAGAAGATCAGCGGAGCAGATTTCACAGCGTTTTGGGAGAAATATGTGAATGGCACCGGTCCCCTGGATTATGAGAAATACTTTGGTTATGCCGGCATAAAAGTGAAGAACATCACTGAAGGCCTCAACATTCCTTACCTCGGAACAGCGACGAAGCGTACGGAAGCAGGATTCTTTGTATCCGCCGTGTCGCGAAATTCTGCTGCATGGACCGACGGTATTAACGTAAACGATGAATTGATCAGTGTAGATGACGTCCCAGTGGATATTTCTATCGAGAACATGCCGGTTATTATGAGCAAAAAACCCGGGGAGTCTGTAAACATCCGCGTAAGAAGAGACGGGCTCATCAGAGATTTCAAGGTGACACTGAAAGCGAATCCAAATGTTAAACTGGAGGCTACCATAGATCCTAAGGCCACCGCTAAACAAAAAGCAGTGCTCAAAGGCTGGCTCAGATAGCCAGAGGCCGAAACAAAAAAAACGCCGTGGTTGCCACGGCGTTTTTTTTTTTGTTTATAGAGATGTATCTCTAGAATGCATAACGCAAAGAAATTCCGAAGCGTGCGGCTGAGAAATCAGTACCATGATTTAAACGGAAAGCTGGTCTCCAATCAAAAGCAAAGTCTATCGGTGCACTCGGAATTTTATAATCAAGTCCGGCTACCGGTCTTAGCTGAACTACAGTAATCTCGTCACCGAAAAGAAAATTCGGACCAAGACCTAAATACCAGTCAAGTCCCGATGCCCCTTTTACACGATCGTTCCATTGAAGTTCTGCGCCTAGTCCGATCACATCCCCATCATAAAACAACAGGTTGGCGTCGATAGCTGTATTACTGCTAAAGAAGTGCTTTGCATTAAAACCAACGCCCGTTGAGCCATCTCCTGCCTCAATACGCATTCCAAGCGCGGTTCTGTAATTTTGTGCCTGTGCGGTGCTCTCGTTAAAGAAAAACATCGCTGCACATCCAATAAGGGTAATAAACAATTTTTTCATATTGATATTTGTTTGTTGAAGTGATAAGCATTCAACAAGTATTGTGCCGAATAAAGTCCATAGTAAGGATTATAATAAAGATCTATAAAATAAAAGCCGCTAAAGATTTAAATCTCCAGCGGCTTCTCAACGATCTTTCTATTTTACTATTTATAACCCTCTGCCAGTTTTAAAGCATTGTAGGCGTTAACGATTCCACCTGTTACACACAGGTCACTGAAAGGTACCGTCTTAGCACCTGAGTCGTCTGTGATGGTAACCGACTGGTCAACTTTAACTACCGACTTCATAATGATATCTTTTACCTGAACGGCTGTTAACTTAGGATAATACGAACGGATTAAAGCAGCCAGACCTGCTACTACCGGAGCGGCCATACTGGTACCGTTTAACTTTTCGTATTTTGAACCAGGTACTGTTGAGTTAATATTCACACCAGGCGCAAACACGTCCACAGTGGTCTTACCGTAATTAGAAAAGCTCGCCTTAATAGTTCCGTCATTCTTCCAACCAGAGGCACCTACGGTTAACCATGAACTTGCTACGCCTCCGTCCACATATCTTGGGTCAGGAAAATTCTCCTTCTCTTCAAGATTGTTGTTGTCATTACCTGCAGCATGTACAAGCAGTACATCTTTAGAAACAGCATACTTTACAGCTTCATCTACGATGCCCTTGTCCCAGGAATACGACTTTCCAAAGCTCATATTGATCACTTTAGCACCCTTATCAACAGCATAGCGAATGGCGTTTGCCACATCCTTATCACGCTCGTCGCCGTTAGGAACAGCACGCACCACCATAATATCTACATTGTCAGCTACACCCATAATGCCAAGACTGTTTGTGCGCATTGCACCAATAATACCAGCAACGTGGGTTCCGTGTCTTGCGTCCGGGCCCTGCACCTCGGCAGTTCCATAAAAGCGTTCCTTCATGTTGTTCGGATCATCTCCAACAATAGAACGAGGATCATAATCAAGATTAAGGTTGTACTCCAGCTGGCTATGGTAGTGCTCATATCCCGGTTCGATCTGAGATTTGTAGAACTCAGCAAAGGTTTTGCCTTCTAGTTGCTGAAGCATGATCCGCTTAACATTAGCCTCCATATTGTCAGCCGGATCCAACGCTTTAAAATCCTCAAGCGTAGGGTTTTCTTTCCCCATTTTTTTTACAACACCGTCGATGGCATTTTTCACTGCCGAAAACTGCTCCAGGCCAGCCTTCGCTTCAGCGACCTCCTGATCAAATGCAGCTTTATTTTTTAAATAAGTTTCATAAGCGGCTTTGTCTGCTGCAGGAATCTGAGAAGCATCCTTGTCACCAAATCTGGCTTTATCGCGTCTCACCAAACGGGTCAGCTCCAAAGTTTCGTTATTGATTGATCCTTTCGCTGAACCCAAGAAACTCCAGCCTTTAACGTCATCAGTATAACCGTTTTTGTCATCATCCTTGCCGTTCCCCGCCTTTTCCTTCGGATTGACCCAGATTACCGGCTTAAGGTCTTCATGTTCAATATCCACTCCGGAATCTACCACCGCAACAGTCACTTTCTTCGACTTCTTTCCTTTCAACAATTCGCTGTAGGCTTTTTCGGTACTGATCCCGAATGTAGAATCGGCCTGTAAATCAAGATTCTGCCAGTTCGGCTTTTGCGAAAAAGACAAGAAAGGGACGGCAACCATCAATCCAACGCCCAGCAGGCCCTTACGAAAATTGTTCATCATTTTTTCAATCATAAAAATTAGTTTTTTCAAAGTTAGTCTTAAAAAAGGATATGCGCGTAAGCATCCACCGGTGATAATCACCAATTTTAACTTACAACGATATTATCTGTCTCTCTTGCCATGACATCGGCAATAGAAGTTGAAGCAAGAACGTTAAGTGTGGCGTTTCTCACATCTATAAAAGTTTTTCGGATACCACATGTGACCTCATCATGACACTCATCACATTTGCGGTAAAACTTTAAACTGGCGCAGGGTACCATGGCAATAGGCCCGTCGGTAATCCTTAAAATATCCGCTAAAAAGATATCCCGGGGATCCTTGTTTAAACTGTAGCCGCCACCGGCACCCTTTTTACTGTACAGATAGCCGGCATTACGCATATCGAGCAAAATCTGTTCAAGAAACTTCCGGGGAATCATCTCCTGTTCCGCAAGCCGAACAATTTGCATCGGCGGATTTCCAGTGTTCTTGCCCAGTGCCACAAGCGCCTTTATCGCATACTTTGTTTTTTTAGACAGCATATTAGCAAATTTACAAAAAGATTCAGGTATTGTAAAGGTTCTACACCTTTTAGCACGGGATTTCGTAGTTTTGTAACACATCTACCCATCCCCTATGGCAAAAACACTAATCATTGAAGATGATTTAACTTTCTCCCATATATTGGAGGGCTTCCTGACTAAAAACGGGCATCAAGCTGTTTTATACCAGGACATTAAAACCAGTCTCCCAGCCCTGGAGCGGCAATCACCGGAGATCATCCTCCTTGATTACCGCCTTCCCGACGGCACGGGCATCGACGTACTTTCCTATTTACGGGACAGGCAGATGGATGTCCCGGTTGTGATCATGACCAGCTTCAACGACGTGCGTACAGCCGTAAGATCGATGCAAATGGGTGCGGTCGATTATATCACAAAGCCGGTGAACCCTGATGAGTTGCTCATGGTCATCAATCATGCACTTAACAGCGGCGATACGCCCTCCAGCATTGAATTTGCTGATGCCTTGAAGGGTAAAAGCCCGAATGCTGAAAAGTTATACGAACATATAGCGTTGGTAGCCCCCACAAATATGTCGGTCATTATTCAGGGCGAAAGCGGAACGGGAAAAGAATACGCTGCGAGGGCGGTACATATGCAGAGCAGCCGTAAAGAGCATCCTTTTATTGCGATCGACTGCGGCGCTTTATCAAAAGAACTTGCAGCCAGCGAACTGTTCGGACACGTTAAAGGTGCTTTTACCGGGGCCCTTTCTGACAAGGCCGGCCAATTTCAGGCAGCCAATAAGGGGACAATTTTTCTGGATGAAATCGGCAACCTGAGTTACGAAGTGCAGATCAAATTACTGCGTGCCTTGCAGGAACGGGTGATACAGCCCGTGGGAGGCACCAAAACGATTAAAACCGATGTGCGCATCATCGCAGCCACAAACGACGATTTAAAAACAAGTGTTGCCAATGGCACCTTCCGGGAAGATCTTTACCACAGACTTAACGAATTTAAAATTCAGCTGCCGCCATTGCGTAGCCGGGGGAAGGATATCGAGTTGTTCATCGATCATTTTGTTGCGCTGGCCAACAAGGACCTGAACAGGAATGTAAAGCACATTTCGGCAGAAGCCAAAGAACTGCTCATGCGGTATGACTGGCCGGGAAATCTCAGGGAACTCAAAAACGTCATCAAACGGATGGTCCTGCTGACCCCCGGCGACACCGCAGAAGCGGGATCTTTACCAGAGGAAATGATCATTGCGATCAACCAGGACCCTAAGGCATCGGGATCAGACCTGAAAGCCATCAACGAAACGAACGAGCGGGCGATGATCGTTGAAACACTGATCAAGGTAAAGTACAATAAGTCAAAAGCCGCCAAACTGCTTAATATCGACCGCAAGACGCTCTATAGCAAGATGGAGCGCTACGAGATCGATTAAGAGATCCCGGTCTATGAAGTGATTTGCGAGGCTTTCTCACACAGCCGATCAAGCCCCTCTAAAAGTGGCAGAATATCCGCCTCCTTTCCTTCGGTGAGCGCGATTTCGCAACGCCTGAATTCAGAGGCCAGTTCAGCAGCTCCGATCTGAGCGGTGCGACCAGCGATCCGGTGAACAATCAACCGGACATTAGCGGTATCCCCTGCTTCTATGGCCAACCTGGCCTGCGCTATATCATTTCTTGAGTCCAGAACAAATCTCGACAGAATCTTTTTAAGCTGTTCCTCATCGCCGTAAGTCATTTTCCGCAGCGCAGTCAGGTCGAGTTTAGGACTATTGTCCGGCGAGCCCTGCTCTGTAAACAAAGCGATGATCTCCGATTCCCGGAAAGGCTTCATCACCAAGTGATCAAAGCCGCTGGCAAGTAACAACTCCCTTTCGTCGGGAAGCACCTGGGCCGTTACCGCATATAGCTTTACACCGGGAGTAATCCTTTTTCTCATCTCCTTACACAGTGTAATGCCGTCCATCCCCGGCATGCGAATATCGATGAACACATTTTTTACGCGCTCGTCCCAGGCTTCATTAAGCATATCCAGCGGAGCGTCAAAGCGTTTATAAGGGATAAAGTGCCGTTCAAAAATGACCGAAAATAAATCGAGTATAAGCGGGTCATCGTCTACCAGCCAGACCTTACCTTCAGAAAAAACTTTCGCTTCCGGCTTGTCTGGTATATCGATCTGTTGTGCCGCTGCCCGGAAGGTCAGATAGACGGTGAATACACTACCCGCACCAGGTTTGCTCTTTACATAGATCCGACCGCCCTGCTGCTCAATGAGCGACTTAATAATGCTGAGCCCCAGCCCTGTACCCATACGGTTGGCCACATGACCGTCAACCGCGCCAGCCTGTTCAAACTCATTAAAAATGATCTGCGTCTCGGCCTCCGTCATGCCCACACCCGTATCGGCCACTACAAACGTAAAATACAACTCGTCGTGCCGTTGCTTAAAGAACACTTTCAGCTTTACTTCCCCCTTAGGGGTGAACTTAACGGCATTACCCAGCAAATTGTACAAGATCTGTTTAAGCCGAAAGGGATCACCGAAAACAAAGCGGACCGGTTCGAGCTGGAATTCGGAAGACAGCGTAAGCCCCCGGGCATCCGATTGCAAACGCATGACCGACATGACCTCGTCGAGCAGCTTGCGCATATCAAACAAGTCGCTCGCAAAACTAAACTTACCCGAGGTGATCCGGTTATAATCCAGTATTTCATTTACAATTTGCAGCAGGTGTTCGGAAGAATGGTGGATGGCCTCTATGTCCGATTTTTTTGGTTCCTTCTCGTTACGGATCAGATCCGCATAGCCGATGATCGACTGTAAAGGCGTCCTGATCTCGTGACTCATATTCGCCAGAAAACGCTGCTTTGCCATACCGTGATACTCTGCTTCCTCTTTCGCTTTTTCGAGCTCAGCGCGATATCTTTTGCTTCGGGTAAGATCTGTTAAAATAAAATATAACAGGATAGCCATCAGGAAAACGAACACCAAAAAAATGATGCTTATTGTCCTGATACTGGTGTTCACAACGCCTTTCGCCTTAAAACCGCTTTGCTCGATCTGACTCACCACTTCAGCCTCCACCTGGCTCAGCACATCGACCATCTGACCGATCAGTTTTTCGTTCGCCACGGCCAGTTCCGCCTCTCTGCCCAGAAAGTTAGCCTGCTGCTTTCGCTGCTGGGCGGCGATGACCTGAAGAGAACGCTCTAGATTGTGCGTGAGACTGTCTTCGGCGGATACCGCTATGGTATCACGTACCACCTTCTCCTCGCTCACAATACGGATCGGGCTATCATCGGAAGGACGTTTCCGCCCGAAAATCCGGCCAAAGAAACTCCTGGGCTTTTCGTCAGTGGGATAGACTGTAGTGGTGGAAGTCTTTTGCTCCCTGGCTAAAATGGTACTGTCGGACTGGGCATCTCTCTTATTCACCATATCGCTCACATCCCTGACCTGTTCAGAGAAGGCCTTGTCGTTCATCATAGCGGCGCGCACCCTGAGATAATTCACAAACTGCTTATCGCGTCTTGACAGTAGCTTTTTTATCGCGCTGATCCTGGACAGTTGTACGGTATCCTCCTTATACAGCACGCCGAGCGAATCAAGCGCAATCCGCAGCTCACGCGAAGCCTTAAAGCCTTTACTGTACTGTGCCGAAACATTCAGGTTGGGTAGCCGTTGAAGCTGTTCTAGTCCCCCGATCCTCCTGGATATCACGTTGACCAGCCGGAGGCGCTCACTCGGTGCAGAGATGTTTTCCACCGTTTCCAGCATTTCGTTGAAAGCTGTCCGGCTCACGCCCCATGCCAGAAAGAGTGCAAGGCAGGCTAGCAACAGGGCCGTGATGATCTTAACTCTCATCAGGCCGACATCACCCGGTTATATTTTGCCCTGTACTGGATGGGTGACAGGCCCGTCACACGCTTAAAAGTACTCCGAAAAGCTTTGGTGTCTGTATAGCCCACCTTATACATCACCTCATTGATGTTTTCTCTCGACGATTCCAGGCTCATTTTGGCTGCCTCTATCTTCACACGCTGGATATATTCTACGATCGTATTGTCCGTAGCCTTTTTAAATCTGCGTTCCAGGTTGCGGCGACCAATAGCCTGCATGGAAGCCAGTTCATCGATTGTTATTTTCTTTTGAAAATTACTTTCTATATACTCCTGAATTTTTTTGACCGGCTCATCTTCATGTCCTTTCTGACCCTGAAAAATGGTAAAAGGTAATTGGTTTTGCCTGTCCAGCTCTATAGCGAATACCTTAGCAGAAAGCACAGCGATCTCCCTCCCTGCATATTTCTCGATAAGATACAGAATCAGGTTGAGATACGAAAACGCACCACCGCTGGAATAAATGCGGTGCTCGTCGGTAATAATCTTTTGCGTTACCAGCTGCACATCAGGAAACATCTGACGGAAGGCACTTTCGGCCATCCAGTGCGTAGCGCATTTCCGGCCGCTTAGCAAACCTGTAGAAGCTAGCAGGAAAGCACCCAGACAAAGGCTGGCAACCTCCGCTCCAGCTTCGTATTGTTTTTTTATCCAGGGCAGGAAGGCCTTATTCTGATCTATGGCGTCCGACAAATCGCCGTCGACAGCAGGAATGATGATAAGGTCTGTCTGCGCCACGTCGTCGACCAAAGAATCGGTATTAACGGTAAACAAGCCGCCGCTGACCGGCGTTTCCCTGGTCAGCCCGATCAGCTCCACCTGGAATACCGGTGGCTTTCCCTGTTGTTTTGCAAACTGATTCACCTGACTAAACAACTGCCGCGAGCCTTCCAGGCTACCCAGTATGGCACCTCTCGGAACTAAAATCGAAATGTGTTTCATAGTCCCTAATATAGCGACTTTTCTCCGAGTTGACCAGCCTCCCAGGCTAAGATCGCAAGTTTGCGGATGCCGCCCCACATATACCCTCCGGTGTCACCGCTGGCTTGTATCACCCGGTGACAGGGGATCAGGTAGGCGATTGGATTGGCGCCGATGGCTGTTCCCACGGCTCTTGACGCATTAGGATAGTCGATCTGCCGTGCCAGCGTTCCGTAGCTGCAAACTCCGCTTGCCGGTATCTTGAGCAAGGCATCCCATACCTTCAACTGGAAATCCGTACCCTTAAGGTGAAGCTTGATCTGAGGCAGCGTGGCGTCTTTATGAAATATAGCCAGCGCATTTTGCTGATGTTCATCCGAGCCTTCTCGGTACAAGGCGTTAGGAAAACGGCTTCTTAAATCTTCAAATGCAACCTGTTTATCGGAATGAAAGGCCATAAAACAAATACCTTTGGTCGTAGACGCCACAATCACCTGACCGAAGGGCGTAAAGGCATAGCTATACCTAATTTGAAGCGACTTCCCGCCCATCTTATATTCCGCAGGCGTCATGCCTTCAATGCCGACAAACAGGTCGTGCAGCCTGCCGGTGCCCGACAGACCGGTTTCTGAGGCTACGGTAAAGAGGGTGGGCCGACCGCTTGCCAGGAGCGACTTGGCATAGCCTATACTGACATACTGCAGAAACTTTTTAGGTGATGTACCGGCCCAGTCCGTAAATAACTTTTGAAAATGGTAAGGGCTCAGGTGCACATGAGCAGCAATTTCCTCCAGTGTCGGCTGCGTCTTAAAATTGGCTTTGATAAAAGCTATAGCCGCTGCAATCCTTTCATAATTTAACGCTTGTTGCTCCATACAGATACCCGGGTTCTACATCAAATGAATACACGAATATCAGCATGATTTCTTAACTGCGAAACCCGAAACTTGCGATCTTTTACAACGGCAGAAAGCAAGAGTATTTATTGCCTTTCAAACAACCAGCGGAAAGGCCTTTGCTTGTTCCGCGGCAGCAAGCCGTATGCTTTGATGCTCTTTTCCCGTATCATTTCGACGGCTTCCTGAATGTCGTCCGTAACCAGGAACATTTTAGCATCCTGTTCACTTATTGTACCGCAGCGCAGCATATGATCAATATACGATAAAAGCTCGCCGTGGTATTCCTGCCCAAGAATAATGACCGGAAAATTTTTAATCGAGCCTGTCTGTATTAAGGTCAGCGCCTCAAAAAGCTCATCCAACGTACCATAACCGCCCGGCATCGCCACAAAAGCAAAAGAGTACTTCACAAGCAATACCTTTCTGACGAAGAAATGCTTCATCTCCACCCACTTGTCGAGATACCGGTTTGGAGCCTGCTCCATGGGCAATTTGATATTGCATCCGACACTGCGCCCGCCGACTTCCTTCGCTCCGCGATTGGCCGCCTCCATCAATCCGGGCCCGCCACCGGTCATTATGGTGAAGCCCAGTCTGGCAAACTCAGCAGAGGCTTTTTTGGTGAAATCATAATAAGGGTGATCTTCTTTAAACCTGGCCGATCCGAATACTGTTATACAGGGGCCGACAAAATGGAGTGACCTGAACCCGCGTATAAACTGAGACAAGATATTTAGTGTAAACTTGAACTCCTTCCATCTTGATTGGGGACCGTCGAGGAATACGATTTCTGATTTGTTCATGTGGTAGTTTGCTAAGGATTAGAATACCGGATAAACCCCTTCAGGAAGTACAAGCAGCGGAATGTTGGTCAGCGGCGCAAGCGCTCTGCAAAATCCCTCGCCGACAGATGCCGAACCATTGTTGCTGCGGTGCGTCATGATCAGGATGTCGACCAGTCCAAATTCACTGTACCAATCGAGCCCCTGGGCTACGCTGACAGCAGAGACCTGCCGAAAATAGATGCGATCGTAATTGATCTTGCAGGTGACTTCATTTAAAAAATCTGCACCATGCTTGCGCGACTTTACAGCCTCCCTTTCATCCCCTGTAATATATACGATCACGAGATCTGCGTTAAACCGTCGGGCGAAGCTGGCGGCCGACTGAACCGCATGGATATCTGCACTTAAAAAATCTACGGCAAGGGCAATTCGCCGTACAGGCCGGTACTTAAACCCATCAGGCACAACGAGATAAGGGGTGTCCAGCACAGTATCTGGCCCCACAACGGTTAACATCACGTCAGACCGGCCATTCTCTGCTAAATTATCCCGAACTTCTACCTTTGCGCTTAATGGCTCGGCCAGCGAGTGTGCATAACTAAGCAGATTAGCGTTTGACGCAGTTCCTGCCTCCGAAACAACGATCTTTTTCATTTAAACATCAATTTTTCAAGCTTCTCATCTAACTTATCCGGATCGTCAAAAAACACCGGTACACCATCCTTAACGGCACAGGTCTGGTAGGCAACGTGATTCCATTTTGCACGTTCCATATTCATGGCAATCTTTCGTACCTCGCCCTCAGGGAACTCGTAGCAGTCGCCCGTATATTGGCCATTCATCAGGCGCATATGTGCCTGCAACTGCCTGTATGCATCAGTTTTAGGCTGAACGTTCAGAATAGCTGCACGAAAATCCCTTCCTGCCAAAGCCCCCCGCAAAATTACAGTGGCATCGAAGCCTTTAACGGGGGCCTTGTCGAGCAAAGCTGAAGAATAATCAGGATTAAACTTTCCGAAATGAAGATGATTGATAAATGTAATCAGTGCATCGCTGAGGAGCAGGTCGAACTCCAGACGTTGAGCTTCCCCAGTCTTGCCTTTCATTTCCTGCACCACCTTTAACCGCTCGAAAGAAAGCTTATCGTTATGGTAGTCGCCCGGTTGAAGACCATATTGAATTACACAATCGAGCAAGAGCAGTGCATCATATACCTGAGTCAGCTTCTTTTGATCGCCGCTGAGCCAGACGAGCTTGCCACCGGAAGCATCATAAAAGCGCTTCAGCGCTAGTGGATGATGGGCATCGGGGAAAGGCTGGGCCGACTTAAACTGAATGCGTCCCGGATCCTTCACGGGACTGTCCTGAGCAAATGTCCCGAACCAGAGACCACATAAAAAAACAGTGAGCAGTAAACTTTTCATATCAAGGTTTGATATTTCAAAGTTGCCGCTAAATGCCATGAAGAAACGTGACCACCGTCACATAATGTGATGATACTACACCCGGAAAGCGCTGGGTGTTAAGCTGGTCTGCCTCTTAAAGAAGTTGGTAAAATGTGCCGGCTGTTCAAAGCCCAGGGTAAAACTGATCTCCGAAATATTCCAGTCGGTATGCTTCAGCAGCGCAATGGCTTCCGTTACCACGCGTTCGGTAATATGCGAGGTCGTGGTTTTGCCTGTCACGGCTTTAATGGCCCTGTTCAGGTGATTAGGATGCAGGTTAAGTTTCTCTGCAAAATCCTTGGCCGATCGCAACTGGAAGTGCTGCGACCGCGACTCTATCGGAAATTGCCTTTCCAGGAGCTCGGTGAAGACCGCCGCAATGCGGGCATTGGCGTCGGTATGCTTATAGAGCGTTTCCGAGGGCTGCAGCTTTAAGGCGCCGTGGATAATCTCCATGATATATGTGCGGATCAGATCTGATTTGAACACGTAATCGGATTGCATCTCCTCAACCATTTTATCGAAGATACGGGCGAATGCCTCATCCTGCTCGCTGTTCAGTACATAGGCTGGCTTACAGCCGGGTGCATACATAGGCAGGTCTTTAATGCCACTGCGGAGATGACCTGTAAAAAAGGCGTCTTTGAAAATACAGAAATATCCTTCCTGCGTTTCGGTAAGCGGCTGAAAGGTGTAAGGTATCTGCGGATTAAAGAAGATCAGCGTACTTCCCGACACCTGCAAGGTCTTATCGCCATAATGATAAAGATGCGTGCCGCGCAGTAAAGCAATTTTGTAAAAGTCCCGGCGACTGTATTGCACAGGCGGTTTGCCGGGACCAGAACAATCTTCCATTTTAAAGACATTAAAGTGGCCAAGATCGGCATTTATGCCTTCGTAGTTGATGCCGAACTTGACCCGATAAAAATCTTCCAGAGTTTCAGTGGATTTCATAAAGCTAATTTAGTCAAAAGCTGTCTGAGTTGCCAGATGACGCACAGATTCCATGTCTTTTTGAACCATCGCTATCTTGCCTTCTGCAGTTTCATAGGCGTCTGCCCCAAGGAACAGATGCAGAACCGGCTCATCCTGAAGTGCAACCTCCATTAAAACTGCCGCTGCCTTTTCAGGATCATTGGGCTGATTGCGATTTATTGTCTCCTGATGCAGGACCTGCATTTGTCTGACGTTTTCGTACGCGTCAATCTGCGTTTTCGGAGCCACAAGCGAATCGCTTTCAAGAAAGTTGGTGCGAAAATAACCGGGCATGACCAGGGTAACGTTGATACCGAAAGGCTTTACTTCCTGATACAAGGATTCTGTGAAGCCGTTGACCGCAAACTTCGTGGCACAATAAATACCAAAGGCAGGATAGCCGCCAGAAAAACCTCCGATAGAAGAAATATTAAAGATCTGACCATTCTGTTGTTCCCTGAAGTGTGGAAGTATGGCGCGGATCACGTTGAGCGAGCCAAACACGTTGACATCAAAATTCTTTCTCGCTTCCTCGTCGCTGAGTTCCTCCAGTCCGCCCATCAATCCGTATCCGGCATTGTTGACCACCACATCGATAGTTCCAAACCGCTCGCGGGCGTCTGCTACCGCGCGCTGCACGTCAGCCTCGTTTATTAAATCCATGCTCAGCGGTAAAAAGTTTTCCGTATCGGCATTCACCGCTTTTCTTAGGGCGTCGACTGTTCTTGAGGTGGCTGCTACCTGATAACCATGTGCCAGTAGTCTTTTAACAAGGGTTAAACCCAGACCTTTAGAAGCACCTGTAACGAACCATGTTTTTCTTGTTTTCATAATGATTTAAATTTATGATACAAAGATGCTTGCGCCGGCAAGGGCGGCGTTATCCCTGTTCAAACAGATCCTTGCAAAATTCAAACAATCCTCTCATTTTTAATCACCATCTTTACCTAAAAACCATTTTATGCTTGCAGAGATTCCGACAAAAGACAAAAAGACCTGGTTTTCTTTTTCCAACCTTAGCACGGTGCTGCTGATCGGTTTAGCGGTATCCATGTTCGTTTTCCCCGATGTCAAATCCGTACTGTTAAGGGGTTTAATGGCAGTGGGTCTGTTTCAGCCCGAGATGCCGGCGGTTAAACATAGCGCAGCGTCGACGCAGAACGTGATATTTAAAGATGCGTCGGGCCGCAGTATAAGTACGGGCGACTTAAAAGGAAAGGTGGTGTTTATTAATTTCTGGGCGACCTGGTGCCCGCCCTGCCGCGCAGAGATGCCGGGCATAAACAAGCTGTACAACAATTACAAAAGCAAGCAAGACCTGGTCTTCATTATGGCAGATGCCGATGGCAAGCCGGAGGCTGCACTTGCCTATATGAAGAAAAAAGGCTTTGCACTGCCCGTGCATACCATAGCCAGCGACATCCCCGACACCATGTTTTCAGGATCGCTTCCCACTACCGTGATCCTGAATAAATCAGGTCAGATCGTCTACAGAGGCGTAGGCGCGGCTGACTACGGCAACCAGAAAGTGGCCGACTTCCTTGACCACCTGCTATCGGGCGGCCAGCCTAAATAAAGGTGGCCTTTTGCTTTTCAAAACGATCTTTTACATAATTGCTTAGTTCAGTCTTGCCAAACGCGGCGGTCAGCAGCTGCAATTTATTCAGCACAAATAAACCTGCCCGGATATCACGCTCATAATACAGGAAGCGGTCTGAGCCTAAGGAACCGAAATAAGCCAGTTCAGCGTTCAGAAAGTCGGCCGTTTGCTTTACCAGCTGATCTGCCGCCTTTGTATGCTGAGTGAGATACAAATGCTCAGCCGTTTGGAGCCTGACCAGCGTATCATCAATGCTATATATTTTAAGTGGCAGCTCCTTTACACTTTTCAGCATAAGGTTGCGCGCCATGTGCGACTTGTTTTCCGTGAGCAGGTTGGCCGACAAGGTATTTACGATCAGCCAGCTGCCCTTGGCTATGCGTCTGCTCTCCGGATCCAGGTACCGCGCCGTTTTATATCCGCGCTGATCAAAGCGGTTCATCACATTGTGATACATCACATCTGAATTGGTCACCTCCGTTTTTGAACGGTCGTCGCCGGCCGACCGCTTCAGGGGCAGCAAGCGATGCGCAAAACCCTCCAGGTACAAGTATTTGTCGAGCCCCACATAGGTCTCCTCTCCTACCGTACTCGCAAAATACACCGGCCGCTTCCAGTTGTTCGTTGCCAGCAAATCAAAAATAACCAGATCTGCTTTGCTGACTGCGTTCCGGTTGAATTCCCATTCCATTTTGGGCGCAATCTTATCTTTCTCCTTTTCAGCTACAGTGCCCGTTTGTATCACCTGAGCGGCGTCGACCGTAATCTTCAGCTTCCTGGTCGGCAGAAAATTCTCGTAACTCCCATCATTCATGGGCAGCTTATCTTCGTTGTTGTCAGAGGTAAGTACCGACAGGAGTTCGCCCAGTTCAACGCTGTCCTGGATCCCGTAATCTACATAGCGCATGAAATCCCTCCGACCCTGCACATATTTGCTTTCGTCCATGCTGACCGGCAGCGGGGCCGACTTACCCATTGGTCGCTTTAGCTGATCTATGTAGTCGTCGCTCGACAAATACTGGTAATTAACGACCCTTACATCGGTCCGGAAGCCTTCCACCTGCTGCACATACCATAAGGGAAAAGTATCGTTATCGGCATTGGTGATCAGTATGGCATTTGGAGCGCAGGAATTAAGATAGTTTTTGGCCCATTCCAGAGCCGTGGTTTTACCCGAGCGATTATGATCGTCCCAACCCTCGAAGCCCATAATTACCGGCCCGGCAAGTAAGCCTGTGAAGCTAGCCACCACAAGCGCCACCGCAGGCCTGGAAACCCGCTGAAGCATAGCCTTGATTGCAGGTATAGCAAATCCGATCAGGATAGCAAAAGCGTAGAAAGACCCCACATAAGCATAGTCGCGCTCCCGCACCTGCATCGGATCCTGGTTGAGATATAATATGATGGCCGGACCGGTCATAAAGAAAAAGGCCATTACGACAAGCGCATCGCGCCTGCTCCGTTTAAACATGAATATCAGTCCCACAACCCCAAGCACAAGCGGCAAAGCATAAAACCGGTTATAACCCTCGTTCTGCGTAATACTCGGCGGAAGATTCTGCTGTTTCTCCAAACGCATCTTGTCGAGCCACTTGATGCCGCTGAGCCAGTTGCCCTCCATCTTACCGGCGTAGCCCTGCACATCGTTTTGCCGACCAGCAAAATTCCAAAAGAAATAGCGCCAGTACATAAAATCAAGCTGATACGTGAAAAAGAACTTCAAGTTCTTCATGAATGAAGGTGTTTCGCCCTCTGCCAGGTTCATCCATTGCTGGTAAAACTGGATATGGTGCGGTTTGCTGCTGTACACTCTTGGGAAAAACATATTCTCGCCATATACATAGTCCAGCTTTTCTCCGGCGACCTCATATTTATCCTTGCCTCTGCGGTATTCAACGCCCGTTTCTTTCACGTCGACAGGCTGAGCATCGAAGGTTGGTCCGAACAACAGCGGCGTGCTGCCATAGTTGGTGCGACCAAGATAATTGTATAAGCCGTAAGCATTATCGGGATCAGAAAGGTTCAGGTCCGGCTTGGCATTGGCCCGGATAATGATCAGCGCGTATGCGCTAAAACCAAAATACAGGAAGGCAAGGCAGGTTAGCCCCAGATTAAGCACGTATTTTTTGTGTCTGACGCTGTACATGATCGCCGCCACTAAGCCTGCAGAAAGGAGCAGCAGAAAGAACAGTACACCGGAACCAAAACCAAAGTTCAGCTGATTTACGAAGAACATATCAAACTTGGCAGCGACTAAAACCGTGTACTGGATCACCACATACTGAACCAGCACCCAAAGCAGGGCAGAGAGACCAATCGCTTTCAATAGGCCGAAAGGGGTAGCACGGGCGGTTTTCTTGAAATAGCCGATAAGCACGACAGCAGGGATAACGAGCAGACTAAGCAAATGCACCCCTATAGACAATCCGACGATGAAGGCGATGAGCACGAGCCAGCGGTCGTCATTTTTCCGCTCCCACATCAGGGCCGACCAAAACACGATGGCGGTAAACAGAATAGAAAGGGAATACACTTCAGCCTCTGCGGCGGAGAACCAGAAGGTATCGGAAAAAGTTAGCGCCAGCGCACCTGTTACGCCCGCTGCTATGGCGACAAAAGATTCTGACTTGTAAACCCTGGCCACGAGCAGCACTATGGTCCAGTACAGAAACATTACCGTAGCCGCACTAAACAAAGCAGAGGAAAAGTTGATCCAATACGCCACCTTGTCCGGTTCACCTGCAGCCAGCAGCGAGAACATCTTTCCGATCATGAGAAAAAGCGGTGCACCCGGCTGGTGACCAATCTGAAGTTTGTCGGCCGCAGCGATAAACTCACCGCAATCCCAGAAACTTACTGTAGGCTCCATGGTGAGCCAGTAGATGGTAAGTGAAAAAAGAAACACAGCCCAGCCTGTGAGGTTGTTAAGCTTTTTAAATCCGTTCATCGTTTTGTTTTTGGTAAACTAAAAGTAATTACAAAAACCAAGCGATTTAAAAATTTAACATTTATTCACATTTTAAGACCGTGATAGCCATCGGGTTATCAAACCCTCAGCGAGCCCCGGAAGCCCCTTGCCCCGTAGTAAGATTCAGCCCCGTTGTGGTATACAAACACCGTTCCGTACCGGTAATCAGCAAAGATAGCCCCGCCCAGTTTCCTGATCTCCTCTGGCGTGCGGATCCAGCTGGATGTCTTGGTATCAAACTTACCCTTTTGCTGCAATTCCCGGTATTGCTGTTCCGTCAGTATCTCTATACCCATCTGCCTGGCCATGCCCAAAGCACTATTGGCCGGCTTGTGCTCCTTCCGCGATTCCAGCGCCTCAGGATCGTAGCATATGCTTCGCCGTCCTTTAGGGCTCTCTGCTACGCAATCAAAAAAGATATATTCCCCCGTTTTTTTGTCATATCCCACCACGTCAGGTTCGCCGCCGGTAACTTCCATTTCATCGAGTATCCACAACTTCTCAGGAGCGGCGATAAGTTTCGCCTGTACGTCGGCCCATTTTAAGCCCTCGTGACGGCTCATGTTTTTCTCAAACCTTTCCTTAAGGATGGCCAGCAACTCTTCCTGGCGTTCTGATGGCAGCTTTTTTTCGGTATTGCTCATAGTATTTATTCCTTTTCTAAGCGCAAAGTAGTGAAAAAACAGCTAAGCTATGCTAGCCGGATACCACCCCGATCCTGGTCGGAAGCTAAGCGCTTCAACCCGGGCAACATCCGGGTAGTATCCGGGTAGTATCCGGGCAGTATCCGGGCAGCAAGCAATAGCAGAGGCCAGACAGCTCTCCCTCAACAGCCGTTGTTTTTGCTCGGATCAGCTTTAAAAAGCACCTTATTGTCTTTTTCGATATAGTCGCCCGATATGATCAGATAAGGGTGATTAGGCGAATAGCCTGCACTGCGACTTCTCAAAGTAATTTTGTCGTTAACTTTCAGGCTTTTTAACCGCTGAAAATCCTTGGGAATAAACTGCATCATGTACTCCTCGTCCTCGATGCGGACAATAAGCCATTTTGGTGATGGTTGTGCGTAGGTACGCTGAAAAGTAACAGAGGTTACCACAGCCTCCATATTGGAAAAATCCTTTATGTACTTCCTTATTTTATCATGACTGGCATGTATTTTCCGACCCGCAGGAGAGTTCTCCCATTCCTTGAACTTTATGCCGTCGGGAGTAGCCTCCCAGGCTTTTCTGGCATCCCGGGCAGCTTTCTTTTCGGCATTCGATAAGGGCCTTGGCGACCGCCTATTTTCGTTTTTAATTTCGCGGTTTGCGAATACCAGTCCGCCGGCAACAACCAGCAACAAGATCAGCGCGTAGCTGACGTTTCTTTTATTTTTCATAACCATTCAAATTGATTTCACCAAATCTACTTTGGTGATTTTCAAGATGAAGGGTCTGGATTGTAAATAAAAATGTAAACTTTGTAAATTATAATGCCGACATAGACGGCGCTGCATCTCCCGGCTTGCTGCCCCAGTTTTTATTAGGCCGCGGACCCATCACCAACACCATTCTTCCACCTTTTATCAGGTCGGCGTTGTCAACCCAGGGCTTATTTAAAGCAGTGCCGTTCAAGGTGGCTGACTGGATGTACTTATTTTGTTTGGATACGTTCCTGGCCTCAATGACAAAGCTTTTGCCCCCGCCTACGTTGATCGTGGTTTCGTTGAACAGCGGACTGCCGATATCAAACACAGTACTGCCGGGATTCTGGGGATAGATGCCGATGGAATTCAGCACATACCAGCTTGAAGTTGCGCCCCCGTCTTCATCGCCACTGATGCCGTGCGGGGTAATATCAAACCAAAGGTCCATGAGCATGCGTACACGACTTTGCGTTTTCCAGGGCTGACCGGAATAGTTATACATATACGGGATATGGTAGACCGGTTCATTGCCCTGCGAGTACATGCCTACCAGGCCGGTCATGTCGGGAAACTGCCCCAGAAAGGCCAGCTTATCGGCGGGGCGGTGACCAACGATGAACAGGGAGTCGAGCTTGCGGTTAAAATTGTCATTACCGCCCATCAGGTTAATCAAACCCTGAACATCGTGCTGCACATGCCAGGTATAGGTCCAGGAATTCCCTTCGGCAAAGTAACCTTCACCAGCAAAACCACCTGAAAAGATTGGATCGAAGGGCGCTACCCATTTACCATCGGCCGATTTCGGTGCCATCATACCGATAGCAGGATTAAACACATTGCGGTAATTTGCGGCCCGTTTCATGAACAATTCATAGTCGGCCGTTTTACCCAGAAGCTTAGCCATTTGCGCCAGGCACCAATCGTCGTACGCGTGCTCCAGTGTAACCGAAACCGACTGCCGGCGATGCCAGCCGTCTACCTCTTTCACGGTCTCCTCTACGCCAACCTCGGGCAACCACCGCACCTGGTAAGGCAAACGACTGTATTTATCGACTTCGTCCTTCTTGCCTGCATCGGCGCGCACAGGCAGCGCCGGGTAAAAACCGTTATCAAAATAACATTGCTCCAGCTCGGTGATAGGTGCCTGTCCGCCATCTTTCCAAGGGATCATGGTAGCCTCCATATGATTTTTGCGCATGCCGGCATAGGCCTTCTCTACATCGAAACCACGCAGGCCCTTGCGGTAAGCCTCCACAATTACGGAGGTAGAATGATGCCCGATCATAGCGCCAGAGCTGGTAAGCCAGCCACTGGTTTCATATGCCCGGATAAAGTTGTTGATGGCTTTCACCGTTTCCTGCGGCCTGATCAGGTTCTGCAATGCATAAGCACTGCGGTATGTATCCCACACATTGCCCATGCGCAATACCATGGTGCGGTATAAGGTGCTGTAAAATATGCCGCGCTGCCGCTCGGAGCCGCCTTTAATGTTGATAAGATTAAGTTCCGCATTCCAGCGTTCCTTTAATTTGTTTTTAACCTGATCAAAAGTCGACTTACCGATCTCTTTATCCAGGGTAGCCTTAGCATCATCCTCGCTAACATTGGATATACCTACCTTGAACTCGACCGTTTGCGGTTGCGCGGAAGCCGCCCAATGAAAGTAACCCGTGTTTCCACTATTGCCGGGCTGGCTGCCCGATGGATTAGCCGGTTTACTGACCTCAGCGTAAAAATATCTCTTTTCCTGCGGGCCACCGCGGCGACCAGAAGGCACGTTGCCCTTAAGTATACTTTGCGTACCCGATAGGCTTGAGTTGCCCGGCACCGACAACACCAGCGAAGTGGCCTGGTTGGCCGGAATGGTAAACCTGAATATAGCCGCGTTGTCCGTCATCGTATATTCCGTGTTGACATTCGGATCTTCCAGCAAGACCTGGTAGTAATAGGGCGTAGCCGTTTCCAGATCATGATCGAACCGCGAAGGCCGGGAATTTGGATCAAGCGCATCTCCTTTAGCGATCATCAGGGTACCAAAACCCAATGGGAAGCCTATGATCTTATCACTCAGATAAAAATCTTCGATAGCAGGATTAAAAGCCGGAAAAATACTCATGTTGCCCCCCGGCGCCTTAATAACCGGCTGGGTACTGCGCGTTTTAGGGTTGATGCTGCCGATGTAGAGGTCGACATAATCGGCCGGTGCTTTTAATGGCTGCTGTGCAGTTGCGGTATTTTTCTGCTGTGAGAATACAGCCGATCCCAGCATACAAAATGCGATTAAGGTAAGTCTTGCGTTCATAACGGTGCTTTAAACGATCGCTTCAGAAAAGCGGCTAAGTATTTGGTTTACTACTTAAAACTATGAAGACAAAACCAGATTCGATTGCTGGCTAAGTAAAGGTTTTGATACATTCAAGAAGGGTGCGTATGTTATTCCTTATTCATCCTAACGATACGCGGGAGAAATTTACCCTGGACATCAATGAGCTCGTGCTGTGCAGCGATAACCGTGTCGATATCCTTGTACGCTGACGGATTTTCCTCTACGCTGCCGCCAATTAGCGTTACACCCGCGTTGGCCAACAGCTTTTTCATTGCGGAAACGGTCATGCTATCTTTAGCTTTCTGTCTGCTCATGATCCGGCCGGCCCCGTGGGAAGCAGAGTATAAGGAATCGCTGCTTCCCTTGCCAGACACGAGGTATGCCGGCGTGGTCATGCTCCCCGGAATAATGCCCAGCTCACCTTGATGTGCCGGTGTTGCCCCTTTGCGGTGAATGATTACCTCACGCCCCTCGGCCAACTGGTCCCGCCACGCAAAATTATGATGGTTCTCTACCAGACACAGCGCTTTCAGGCCTAAGGCCTTTAACAGGTTAGCATGAATACGATCGTGGCAGGCCTTAGCATAATCTCCAGCCAGGGTCATCGCAAGCCAGTATTCCTGTCCCGCTTCAGTGTCTAAATCCAACCAGGCGAGTTGCTGCGCCTGCCTTGGCAGTTTGCATGTGTCCATGGCTATCTGAGTATAGTGCCTGGCTATTGCCGATCCTAGTCCGCGGCTGCCCGAATGGCTTAGCAACGCGGTATACTTTTTTGCTGGCAGATTTAATGAGTTGCCTTCGAATAGTTCAATCTCGCCAAACTCCACAAAGTGGTTGCCGTTGCCCGACGTACCCAATTGCCTTACTGCTTTGCCACGCAAGGGTTTTAGAAAGGATATTTCATTAAATACCGGGCTATCCAGGATTTCGTGCTCCTGCCTGATCTCCAGACCACCTTCCATACCAAAATGCGTATGGTTTCTTAAGGCCTGTTTTATCTGGTATTCAGACCTCTTCAAGAATCCATCGTTCTCATCAATAATCGAAAGCGCCATACGGCAACCAATATCCATGCCTACAGCATAAGGGATTACGACATTATCCGTAGCCAATACACCACCAATAGGCAGGCCGAAGCCCATATGCGCATCAGGCATTAATGCGCCCTGCAGACTTATCGGCAGCGAATTGGCCAGTTCCATCTGGTTCTTAGCGGACTGCTCAATACCTTTGCCGCCATAGGTTTTACAGAATACAGGTTCATTGCGCAGTTCGAAAGCCTTAAACATTCGTTCCGCTTTCTTGCCCATTACCTTTTCGGCGATCTTACGTGTTAATTCATTATCCAGAAATGCTTCTGGTTGATTTTTAATATTCACCAATAGGTCAAGAAGCTGCTCTTTGCTGTGGTGTTTGAAATTTTTAGAGGCTATCCCGATAACCAGGCTTCTGAGCTGATCATTATGATAACCGATTTTACTTAAATCTTTTGTTTTTAAATTTCCCATTTGGGTTATATGTCTAAATCCAGATACGCTTCTGTACCGGCGTATCTGGGTAGGTTTTTTAGTTTGTTAATATATTTTAGAGGCTCAAATGTGTTTTTCATATAACAACTGCGACCGGAGGTCAACCGACTCATGCGCGGATCCAGGTGATCGCTGGTTACGTGACCTTTGATATACGATAACTCCCGTTCGATATCCACATCTACTAACCTGACATGTGTAATAATATGGGGCGCAATTTTTAATACGTAGCGCCAGGGTTCGGTAAACATGTATTTAAGTTCGGGTCTGCGGCTTGTATTAATAAATTCTACCCCGGTAAAGCAGGCCTTTTCATCCTCGGTCAAATTCATCCGGTTAACTTGCCAGCAGTGCTCACCAAACTCGCATAAGCGCTGCTCTTTACAGGATACGTTTCGCCTCTTACGTAGCTTCCTGCTTTTGAACGACTTATCGTAATGATACTCAACTGTGTTAATCTTTGTTAATAAAGCCTCGTAAAAATCGGCCTTTGAACTACGTTTAACATCATCACGAAGTACGAAGAAACGCTTCCAGCCACGCTGATAAGGATGTTCTAGCGGCACTTTGGGCTGAAGTCTTCTTTGCTCCTCGAGTTGGTCCCACCGTTTGCTTAATTTTATCAGTTGTTTATCTCTATCGGTTATAACGAGCCGTCTTTTTCGCCTCGCTGATTTGATACAGCGCGGCCATTCATGTATGTCCATCGGACTTCCATTTACTATTTGTCTTGAATGTTTTAGGATCTCTGTTTCGTCCTTGAGTAAGGATATACCCTTTAACAGCGCTCAACAAAAGGTCATTTATTCTGGCAGGCAAAACAATTACACAGCTACTGAAGCGGCTTACTTATTTTAAAAAAGACATATTGTTTGCCTACCTAAAGGGCAATGAGCGAAAGGGGCGATATGTAGCGTAGCTCTGTCATGATTCCTCGATATTTAAAGATGTCAAATCAGGAATGATGCAAAGATAGGGATTAATTTTATAATAAAATTAACTTTCTGACTGCCATTATCTGGTTTCTAAGAAAGTATCGTGACGGTGAATTTTGTACCCTGCCGTATGTCATAGATGGGTATTTCGGCAAAACTGGTCAGGAATTCCGCAAACATGCTGACACCCTATTCCGTACTATAGTGACAGGCAATTCCGCTGCAAAGTGGTCAGTTTGATCTGTGGATTTGAAGTTTATTGATTGGTGTCTTCCTAAACTGGCGTGAAAAATATCTTTTAAGCGCCGCTAAGAAGAGGTTCTGGTTGTCATCAGGTACAAGCCAGAAGGTGCTGTAAAATCGATTGTAGACCTTTATTTGAGTTCGTGTGTCAAGGAGATGGGACTTACGGATCAGACAACCCTAGAATCGCAAACAGAAGTGCCTTTGTTAGGCAAGACGAAATCCTTTGTTAACTTACCAGGCCAGCCCAAACGTAAAGTGAATTTCTTTCGCCAGTCAAAATGTGACCACTTTGCAGCGAAATTAGCTGACTACTTTGAGTGAAATATGCACGTAAGGTTAGTAGCCAATTCATCTTACATGACCGTCACCAATGGGATCGAACCCGGACCGAAACCATATTATCCGCTCGGATATAAGCAGACTGGTGGTTTGGTGGTTTTGAATACCAATGTGCCTGATAATACCTTGCCTTTGGTACATCATCAGTCACCTACCTGGAAACCTCTTTTCAAACGCATCACTAGGGTTTAGTTATGAGCAATTTGAACAAAAATCCATTCAGGCAATTATACGTTGGAGAATCCGTTGGACCTGAAGAGTTCGTCAAATTATTCAGTCCGATTCTTGTAAAGTATTCTTTAGCTCTTTTTCAATCTGGTGCGCCACGTTTGAGGCGACTTCTCGTTTTGCCACCTAAGTGACTAAGTAGCCCCGCCAAGAATCGAACTTACTTTGTTCGAGCGCTCTGTGCGCGCTTCTGTAGCCTTTTGAACCCGGTGCGCCACGATTGACGCGACCTTTTTCATTTTTTGTCACCAAAGTGACCTAGTAGCCCGTAGGGGAATCGAACCCCTGTTTCCAGAATGAAAATCTGGCGTCCTAACCCCTAGACGAACGGGCCATTATCATTCGGAACGTAGTAAAAGCTACCTCTTATTTCCGAACGCGTGCAAAGATAGAGTTTTTTGGAAAATGCAAAAATATTTTTCCAATGCTTTTAAAGTTTAAGTAAGGGTACCCTCATAATCCCAAATGGCATTCTGCTCGGTGATGAGGTCGCGATTGAGGTCGGCCAGCAACTGGGAATATTTATTTTGCAATTGCTTTTCCTGTGAAGTGTCGAAGTATAAGGCCTCGCCTTCGTCAAAGATATCCAGCTGACCAAGTTCCAGCCGTCCGATACAACTGTAAATCATGAAACTGATATGTCCGTAAAACGTACTCAGATTTCTGACCTTACTCGCGTAAGATCCGTCGCACTCCAGGTCGATGTTGTAAACAAACATAATGCCTTCTGCTTCATTGCCGCAATCTTCATCTTCCAGCAGTTCAAATTCGTCTATTCCGGTGACAAGCAGATAGGTACGTTTGCATTCCAGGATCTTTTCTATTCCAGACATAATTAATTTTACTGCCGGATCGCTCACCGTGCTTAATAGTTCCAGATCGTCGTCTATGGAAATGATCTCAACCTCATCGGAATCCTCTCTCATAAACTCGTCTTTGCCGGTGTTAACCATGCCATTTAAATCGGCAAGTTCTCCGTGCATGGCGATACTGTAACCATAGCGCATGAGTTCGGTAACGATGCTGTTCAAAACCCAAACCGGAGTACCTTGTATAATTTCGTTATCTCTCATAGTAGATATCTTTGATATAAAGATCGGAAATAAACGGGCTAAAAAAAAGAGGTTAAACAGTCGTCAATTAATAATATCATCTTTCTTTCCGGCAAACCTGTCACGAATACGTTGTATTTGTTCCGGTGATGTTCTTTGCCATTCATTCGCTTCCCCAATTATCCTCAGCGGCTCGCTGCTCCGGTAGGAACGCGTCGGGTTGCCTGGAAATTTCAGGTTGGTTACGTTAGGATCGTCTTCAAAACTGCCGGTAGGTTCTACGATGTACACGCGTTCCGGGCCTTCACCTGGTGCGAGTGCCGCCGCCAAGCCTGCCCCATTTGGCAGGGCGGTGAAGTAAATATGATTCATCAGCAAGTCTGACTGGTAGTTGGAAACCCGGCCGGGAGTCAGCAAGTCACCAATATTGAGCTGCGCTTTAGTACCATGATAAAATGGTCCTTTATCGGCAGGCTGGCTCACAGACTTAATGGCCAGCTCCTGATGCATTGCTGCTTTTTCTGGATTACCTACCTCCTCATAGCATTTGGACAAATTGGTGTGCAGCGAAGGAAATGCACTTTGAACCGCGTTGTCCCCAACCTTTTCCGCAAGCTCCAGGGCGCTCTCATACCACGTAATTCTGTCTGAGGCATTAGGCTGGACGCGCGCAGTAAACCCGGCAACAAGAAACCTTTCAAAATCATTAGTGGCTTCGTCCCACCCCTGAAGGAAAAGAACTGCGGCTTCTTCAAGTTTTCCCTGCTCCTCTAAACGCATCCCCTGCATGCAGAGCCTAACGATAGGATTATCTGGATGAAATTCTGTACTCATATTCATTGAATTTGTTCGAATATAGCGGGTCAGAACCATAAAGAAGTGCGTTTTAAACTATATCTTCCCGAGCGTACAAAGACTGAAATTTCTGCGTTATTCATACAACAGCCAGACAATAAGTGACTGATTGCAGCTCGTGACTAAGAGAAATTAAAAGGCATAAAAAAAGGGAAAGAAGTTTTTTATAACTCTTTCCCTTTTTGTAGCCCGTAGGGGAATCGAACCCCTGTTTCCAGAATGAAAATCTGGCGTCCTCACCCCTAGACGAACGGGCCTTTTAAAGATTGCCCCAGCTTTACAGCTGTGAACCTTTAGGTAGCGGGGACCAGACTCGAACTGATGACCTTCGGGTTATGAGCCCGACGAGCTACCAACTGCTCCACCCCGCACTATATACAATTCTTTTGGTGTTTGTTAAATCCTTAACGTTCCTTCCGAATTGGAATGCAAAGATATAATTCGTTTCTTTGCACTGCAAATTTATTTTAAAAAACTTTTTATGTCCCATAAAGCAGGTTTCGTCAGCATCATTGGTAAGCCTAACGCAGGCAAATCGACCTTAATGAATGCTTTGGTTGGTGAGAAATTGTCTATCATTACACCTAAAGCGCAGACAACCAGACATCGTATACTTGGCATTGTAAACGAACCGGAATACCAAATTGTGTTTTCGGACACGCCGGGAATCATAAAACCTAAGTACGAATTGCAGGATTCTATGATGAATTTTGTGAAAGGGGCGCTTACGGATGCTGACTTAATTTTGTTGGTGACCGACATTAATGAGCAGTATGACGAGAACGATGTGATCGAGAGATTGTCGAAAACGGAGGTTCCGGTGATTGTACTGATCAACAAAATAGATACGGCTACACAGGAGCAGGTGGAAGAGAAAATCAGCCATTGGCAGGAAACATTAAAGCCCAGGCAGATTTTTGCGATCTCGGCGCTTGAGAACTACAACCTTAACGGAATCATGGAAACTGTACTCAGTTACCTGCCCGAGCACGAAGCCTATTATGATAAGGAAGATCTGACAGATCGGAGTCAGCGGTTTTTTGTATCGGAGATTATCCGTGAGAAAATCTTCAATAACTATCAAAAGGAGATTCCTTATAGCACTGAGGTTATCGTTACCTCGTTTAAAGAGGAGGAAAAGATCACCCGCATCAGTGCTGAGATTATCGTTGAACGCGACTCCCAAAAGAATATCCTGATCGGGAAAGGCGGGGCCAGCTTGAAAAAGGTGGGCACGGAAGCGCGTAAAGACATTGAAAAGTTTCTTGATCAGAAGGTTTTTCTGGAGACGTTTGTAAAGGTGGTTCCCGACTGGAGGAGCAAAAAGAACTACTTAAAAAGCTTTGGCTACGAAAATTAACCTTACCTTTACCGCCCCCTATTGTCAAACCATTTCACTAGTACAACATGAGCAATATTATCGCAATCGTAGGAAGACCCAACGTAGGCAAGTCGACACTTTTTAATCGCCTCACCGAAAGCCGGAAAGCTATTGTAGATGATTTCAGCGGCGTAACGCGCGACCGCCATTATGGCTCGGCGGAATGGACGAACAAGCAGTTTACAGTGATAGACACAGGTGGTTATGTAGCCAATTCGGAAGATGTATTTGAAGCGGCTATCCGCGAGCAGGTCATTATTGCGATAGAGGAAGCTACCGTGCTGCTGTTTATGGTGGACGTGACGACCGGCATCACCGACCTGGATGATGAAATTGCGCAGCTGCTTAGAAGAAGCAAGAAGCCAGTGTTCACTGTTGTAAATAAAGTAGATAATACACAGCTTCAAAATGATGCCTCTGTGTTTTACGGGTTCGGATTGGGTGAGATCTACCCAATTTCGTCTATGACCGGCTCTGGCACCGGCGATCTTCTTGATGATGTGGTTGAACATTTCGAAGATATTCCTGAAGAGGAAAACTCACTAGCTAAGATTACCATAGTAGGTCGGCCCAACGTAGGGAAATCGTCTTTGATCAACGCGCTGATTGGGAAAGACCGTAATATTGTGACCCCTATTGCAGGAACTACGCGCGACTCTATCCATATCCATTATAACCAGTTTGGTCATGAGTTTATGTTCATTGATACTGCCGGTTTGCGTAAAAAAACCAAGGTTAAGGAAAACATTGAGTTCTATTCGGTGATGAGAACCATTAAGGCACTGGAAGAGGCGGATGTGGTGATCCTAATGGTAGATGCTATGGAAGGCCTTGAATCGCAGGACGTGAACATCTTCCACCTCGCGGAGAAAAACAAAAAGGGTGTGGTTATCCTGGTCAACAAATGGGACCTGGTAGAAAAGAACAGCAAGACGATCAATGTTTTCAAGGAGCAGATTCAGCAGAAGCTGCAGCCCTTTACTGATGTGCCGATACTCTTTACTTCAGTAATTAATAAGCAGCGTATCTTCCAGGCCATTGAAACAGCGCTTGAGGTATATAAGAATAGAAGCAAGAAGGTACCTACGTCTAAACTGAATGACGTTATGCTTCCGATTATCGAGAAATACCCGCCTCCGGCTACGAAAGGAAAATACATCAAGATCAAATACATCACCCAGATCAATGCAAGTTCTCCGATGTTTGCTTTCTTCTGCAATCTTCCTCAGTATATCAAAGAGCCATATAAGCGGTTTCTGGAGAACAAGTTAAGGGAAAACTTCGATTTCAGCGGTGTGCCGATCCAGATCTACTTCCGCCAGAAATAGGCAGTCAGGCCACTACTCGAGTGCGGTAAGTGCCTGTTTTACGATGGGGTCGCTAAGATTTAGTGCCTTATAGTAACCTGCCGAACCAAGGTAATATTTAGCCAAAAGAACTTTCATATCATTTATGATCAAGGGCTTGGATGCTGCGAGCTGCCTCGGATCTATGATAACCTCTCTCTTTAATGCGTAGCGGATAAAATCTTTGAAGTCGGTCTCGCTGACATTGAAATTTACCAGGTTTTCCTCAACATAGTTTGCCGTGTACCTGCCCGACAAAACATCATATACAAAATCTGAAAGCACTTTCTTTTCGGCCAGACCTGCATAAAACTGGTTGAAGCCCAAGGTGTCAGGCTGCACATAAATGTCGGGCTGGATGCCCCCGCCTGTGAAGCGTTTTGCATTGATGCTGTCTTTCAAATGCTTTGAAACGGCCGAATCCCTAACGCGGCGATTCAGTTCCTGCTGATACGCCTGGTAACCTCTGCTGTAAGGTTTCTGGATGCTTCTTCCTGAAGGTGTATAATACCTGGCAATGGTAAGATTTAAAGCAGAACCATCTCCAAACGGAAATTGCTCCTGTACAAGACCCTTACCGAAAGAACGGCGCCCGATAATAACGCCCCGGTTCAGGTCCTGAACGGCACCTGCAAGGATCTCGCTTGCCGAGGCGGAATTTTCGTTGATCAGTACCGCGAGCTTACCGTTTTCGAACTCCCCTCCGCCTGTTGCGATATACTCTGTCCGGGGTTCGTGCTTTCCCTCTGTATATACAATCAGGGCATTCTCGTGTAAAATCTGGTTGGCCAATGCCGTCGCTGCAGTTAAATAACCACCGCCGTTGTCGCGCAAGTCCAGCACCATCTTGGTCATGCCGGAAGCTTTGAGGCTTTTTATGGCGTCGACAAAGTCTTTGTCGGTCTCGGCGCCAAATCTGCTTATGCGGACATAGCCGGTTTCATTATTGAGCATATAAGCTGCGTCGATGGTACTCACCCTAACTCTGCTCCTTTTTATATTGAGCACGAGGGGCTCGGCCAGACCCTGGCGCAAAAGGGTTAGTTTTACAGCTGTACCTTTTCTGCCTTTTATCCGTCCGGTCATCTGTTCCCGCGGCAGCGCTTTACCGCTTACCTCAAACGTATCAACCTTCAGGATCTTATCGCCCTGCCGTATCCCGGATAAGTATGCCGGTCCGCCCCTGACCACGTTGGTGACCAGAAGGGTGTCTTTTAAGATATAGTATTCAATGCCTATCCCCTCAAAATTTCCAGCCATTTCCCGGGCAAATTCGCTCGCCTTGGTTGGCGGCAGGTACACGCTATGCGGATCAAGCTTGTGCAGCATGCTGTCGATAGGCAGGTGCGTAAGCGTATCTGGGTTTACCTCATCCACGTAGTTTTTGCGGATGATGTGCATGATTTCTTCAGCCTTATCAGAATTATTATGAGCATACTGGGTTACTTTGGTAAAAGTATAGCCCTGGTCTTTTAAAAACTTATACCCGAGAAACATACCTGCGATCAGGGTGACTGAGTAGGTAAGTGCGACAAAGACATTTTCGCGAGTGCTCTTTTTCATTTTTAAGATACACAAAGTTACGCAATAAAGATACCAAACTGACTATCAACCTTTCTGATTTTAATTTGTTTTGACAGTAAAAGCAGGGATTTCCCATTTCATAGGAAAATCACGATTTTAGCCGGCGCAAGTTATTATGATCAGAACAACAGAACAGGAATCAAATTACCGTGATATTGACCAGATGTCGGTACACGAAATACTTACCGGCATCAACAATGAGGACAAGTCGGTAGCCCTTCAGGTTGAAAAATGCCTGCCTCAAATTGAACGTCTTACTGCCGCAGTAGCGGAGCGGATGAAGCAGGGCGGTCGACTGTTTTACATTGGCGCGGGTACGAGCGGCCGATTGGGTGTTGTGGATGCTTCTGAATGTCCGCCAACGTTCGGCGTGCCATTTGATCTTGTTGTGGGCATTATTGCAGGTGGGGATACGGCCATACGCCGGGCCGTTGAAAATGCAGAAGATGATGAAACGCAGGCCTGGGCCGATTTGCTTGCTTATAATATTTCGGACAAAGATTGTGTCGTTGGACTCGCTGCATCGGGCACTACCCCTTATGTGACCGGTGGATTAAACGCCGCCAGGGAAAATGGTGTTCTTACCGGTTGTATTGTCTGCAATGCAAATAGCCCCGTTGCGCAGGCTTGTGAGTATCCTGTGGAAGTGGTGGTGGGACCTGAATTTCTTACGGGCTCAACCCGAATGAAGTCGGGCACCGCACAAAAAATGGTTCTGAATATGCTGAGCACCACAGTGATGATTCGCCTGGGACGAATTAAGGGCAATAAAATGGTGGATATGCAGTTAACCAATCATAAGCTGGTGGATCGCGGTACACAGATGATTATGGCGGAGTTGAATGTCGGCGAAACGGAAGCTGCGGAACTGCTCTCGCAACACGGCAGCGTCAGAGCTGCAATTTCCGCTGCGCAAAAAACCAAACTATAAAAACAGATGCACGAGATAGAACCTTTTTACTTGTGGAGAGACGATTACATTGCGTCGGAAGATGACAGGTCTCCTTTCTTTAATACCCAATATTCCGAGTTTTATTTCGACAAGCAGCTTTATAACTTTCTGATCCATCCGCAATGGGATGACTTTGGCTCAAATACCCTGTACATTAAAGTCCTGTTTGTGGATTACGACAGAAGGTATGCGATCATTGAGTTGATTGGCGAATGGAACGACGCCATCAATAATGACATTATGCTCCTTAAGCGTGAAATTATTGAAATGATGATGGATGAAGGCATCAACAAGTTTATCCTGATCGGCGAAAATGTACTGAACTTCCATTCTTCGGAAGACAGTTATTACGAAGAGTGGTTCCAGGATGTAGAAGATGGCTGGATCAGCGGCGTGAATTTCCAGGAACATGTAATTACCGAATTCCGGAACAACAACATTGATTACTACCTGAATTTTGGGGGACAGCTTGACGATTTGGCATGGCGAACCTTGAAACCTCTGCAGTTTTTCAAAAAAGTTGAGGAAATCCTGACAAAAAGACTCGGGGCATAGCTTTTGTTTGAGGCAAAGTATTACTAACTTTAACAAGCTAATATTACCATCAAAATTATTAAACATGGAAAATAACAACAATTATAACTGGACCTCCCAGTACACCAACGTAGAGGATGTGACGGGAAAGGTTGCAAAGAAGTTCTTTGCCAATGTATTCCTCTGGATGTTTGTAGCGCTCAGTCTGTCGACTTTCGCTGCCTATTATTTTGCAAATACACCTGAACTGCTTGCTTATATGTTCAATCCGGAAACCGGAAAAATGGCAGCACTGGGATGGGTAGCCATGTTTGCGCCGCTTGGCCTGGTATTGCTCATGAGTGCCGGAATGAGCCGTTTGTCTTATGGTGCGCTTTTAGGGGTGTTTGTGCTGTATTCTGCGCTGACTGGTGTGAGTTTAAGCTTCATACTCCTGGCTTATACCGCTAGTTCTGTGGTAAGCTGTTTTGCAGCCGCAGCGGGTATTTTTGGTTTGATGGCATTTTTGGGTTATACGACGGACATTGACCTGAGCAGGTTCGGCTCAATTCTGATGATTGGACTGGTAGGCTTGATCATTGCTTCCATAGTTAATGCCTTTATACAGAGCGAGAGCTTCAGCCTGTTCCTGGCTTTCATCGGCATCGCCATCTTTACGGCGCTGACTGCCTATGATGTTCAGAAACTGAAGCGTATAGGTGCTGGTCTTGAAGAAAGCGGCGCACGCATGGAAGATGCTGACACCAAAAAGCTGGCCATCATGGGTGCTTTGTCACTTTACCTTGACTTCCTTAACATTTTCTTGTATCTGTTAAGAATCTTCGGCGACAGAAGATAATCACACAAAATTCACAGTCAGTTAACACTGACTTCAAACCTTGAACGCATATTTGGAGAACACATTTTATTCTCCAAATATGCCTAAAAGGGAAGTGGACCTGGCCGTAATTTCTGATGTACACCTTGGAACCTACGGCTGCCACGCAAAAGAACTGCTCAACTATCTCAAGAGCATTAAGCCAAAAGCGCTCATCCTCAACGGAGATATCATCGACATCTGGCAGTTCAGCAAATCTTACTTTCCCGAATCTCATATGAAAGTGATCCGCCGGATCATGAAGTTTAGCACGGAGGGTGTTCCGGTATATTATCTTACGGGCAACCACGATGAGATGCTGCGCAAGTTCAGCGATTTAAGTATCGGCAGCTTCCTGCTCACCGACAAACTTGTGCTCGAACTGGATGGTAAAAAGGCCTGGTTCTTTCACGGCGATGTATTTGACGTGACTATGCAGCATTCTAAGTGGCTGGCGAAACTAGGCGCCATCGGGTATGACGCACTCATCCTCATCAATAGCCTCGCCAACTGGATGCTTACCCTTTTAAAAAGAGAGAAAATGAGCTTCTCTAAAAAGATCAAAGCAAGCTTTAAAGACGCCGTTAAGTTCATTAACGACTTTGAGACTACAGCGGCCGAGCTCGCTATAGATAAAGGTTACGGTTATGTGGTGTGCGGACATATTCATCAGCCTGAGATCAGGGAAATAGCGACCGACCAGGGCTCGGTCTGCTATCTGAATTCTGGCGACTGGGTCGAAAACCTCACTGCCCTTGAATATCACCAAGGCACATGGAGCCTATACAAATACCTGCCTGAAGATTTTATCGCATACGTAGACGATGCGGATCTGCTCGACAATGAAGATCTGAAGATGAAACTGGATGTAAAGGCCATGTTTCAACGCTTTAAAACAGAGCACATCTAGGAAAGGAAGCGGGCATACCAGTGTCCTGACGACTTGACGATCCGGTGCTGGGAACTAAAGTCGACATGCACGAGTCCGAATCTTGGATGGTATCCTTCAGCCCACTCGAAGTTGTCTGTAAGCGTCCATACAAAATAACCGTGTACCTTCACGCCCTCACGCTTTGCTTTAAGAACCTCTGCGATGTGGTCCTGCAGGTACTTCTTGCGGAGATCATCCTGCACCTCCCCGTTGGCCGTTACCTGATCCGGAAATGCTGCTCCATTCTCGGTGACGATGATCCGCCGGATTTGCGGGTAAGCGTCAAACTTCTTTAATATATAATAGATCGCAGGAGGGTACACTTCCCAATGCATTTCGGTTAACGGTACACCGCGTGTAGACGCCTTAACCAGTCCTGCATGGATATAGGGTGTAAACAGTGAATAACGGACCACTTCCCGCGTATAGTTTTGAAGACCCACAAAATCGAAGTCGAACACCATACGCTCTTCGTCGCCCGGATAAAAATATTTACCGATCTTTCGAAGTACCGGAACTTCACTGAGCGGATAGCCCAGACCCAAAACCGGCTCGATAAACAGCCTGTTAAACAGTACATCGGCCCGCAACGCGGCGGCTACATCTTTTGGCGTTTGCGAATAGGGCTCTACATGGGAACAGGAGAACGTGGTTCCGATCTGAGCACTCGGACATAGCCGCCTTAAGGTTCTACCGCCCTCAGCCATGCACAATACGGCATGGTGCACCGCCGGAAGGAAATTTCTTAGTCCCTTTTTGCCCGGTGCATGTACACCAAGGAAGTAGCCAGCTCCTGTAAAGACCATTGGCTCATTCATGACCATCCAGTTTTTGATGCGGTCGCCGAAATGAAGGGCGCAGACCTCGACGTATTCCGAAAACCAGTCGACGATAAGGCGGTTGGTCCAACCACCTTTTTCCTCAAGAATCTGCGGCAGGTCCCAGTGATATATTGTAGGCCAGGGTTCAATACCAAGCTCCAGGCAGTAGTCGATGACCTGATTATAAAAGGCAATTCCTTTCTCGTTTACCCGCCCGGTGCCTTCGGGTAAGATGCGCGACCAGGATAGGGAAAACCGGAAATTGGGAATATTCATCTGCTTCACCAGATCAATGTCACGCTTGTATTCCGCATAAAAATCGCATGCAGTCTGCGCATGATGACCGCCCTTTACTCTGCTCTTCTTGGAGGTGAATACATCCCAGATGGAGGGACTTTTACCATCGGTTCCGCAGCTCCCTTCGTTCTGAAACGCTGCAGTGGACACTCCCCATTGGAAATCAGCCCCAAAATACGCTCTGCTTAGCTCATCCATGTCTGGCTACTATAGTTTCCAAAATATTTCTCGTCTCATCAGGGTAGTCGACCGTTATCCGATCATTGCTTTCAAGCCAGGCACTGAGTACGTCACTATGTTTGCTCTTGAGGCTCTTCATAACCGGAACCCCCATTTCCATCAGCGCCGCTGCATTTAAATGCTGTTCATATTGGCCTTTCATAGGAATCACCAGCAGCTTTTTTTTCATAAACAGCGCTTCTGCCGGCGTCTCAAAACCTGCGCCGCATAGTACGCCTGTCGACATGGCCATACTGGCCGTAAACTTTTCAGAATTCACCGGCTGGATACTTACATTCTTAACAACGCGGCTTTTTTTGTTGTGTTTGGAAAACACCTCCCACTGCACATTCTTATAGACCGTAAGCTGCTTTATCAGGCGTTCATCATCGTAAGCGGGCAGATATACTGTATAGTAGCTCTTATCTTTCAACTCCTTCTCACGCACTGCTTGCCTGATCACAGGGGTGAAAACATTCTTATTGTATCGCTCAAAATGGAATCCATAGTGCACGCTGGCTGGCGCGTAGTTATTCAGGATCAACCTGCCCGTAGGATCGGCATGCGAAGCTTTCGGCGCATTTGGTGCGATAACCGCCGCCTGGTGACTCAGGCCGATACATGGTTTGTTCTGGAAGTAGCAGGCCCAGGCAGAAACGGGTTCAAAATCATTTATAATGAGGTCATACTCGTGAACCGGAAGGGATCGGATGGCGCTTCTCAGGGCGCGCAGATCGGCTTTTACGATGGTTTTCCACAGATTTACGCCGCCTGTCTTTCCGAAAATAAAGCTCATGCCTTTTAATTTGTATCGGACAGGAAAGGGAAGTTCCAGATCGCCCTGAATGCCGCTGACCAATACATCCACCTCTCCCATCTCACGAAGGAGCGGAACAATATCCATTGCCCGGCTCAAATGACCGTTGCCCGTGCCCTGCACGGCATAAAGTATCTTCATTATGCGTTAACCCGCAAATGAAGCCCTGATAATCTGACGCAGAAACACCTCCTTGAAGAAGTCGATGAGCAGAAACGGGTTAAAAATGGTAGCCATAATCGATCTGTTTTGGTCGCAAGCTAGCGTTACTGTGTAAACACTACATTTAGTTAATGTGAAGTTTTATCTCCGAACCCTTACGGAATCTGAAGCTGCTTGTGTCTTGATCTTTATTTGGAATTGATTTTTCTTTGTTGCATTTTTGTAACGCTTATAGAGAAAGACGGAGGGATTAGACCCTGCGAAGTCTTAGCAACCTGTACTTACAAGGTGCTACATTCTACTGGAGCCTTCTTTGCTCCCGAAAGATAAGTTAACTGGTAGCATTGGCTAGAGCACATTCAGCTAAACTCCGCAACTTTCCATTAAGCTTTGTATGTAATCAGTTCGGCACTTGTTTTGGCGCTGCGCCACTATCAAAAATAGCTTTTTACATGCTCATATTGTGTAACCCGTTAAATGAATATTAGAGAAGAACTAGAGAAACGTATTTTAATTATCGACGGTGCGATGGGCACCATGATCCAGCGATATACCCTGACTGAGGAAGATTTCCGGGGGGAACGTTTCAAGGATCACCCCTGTGATGTAAAAGGTAATAATGACCTGCTCAACATCACCCGGCCCGACATCATTAAGGCCATCCATACCGAATATCTTAAAGCCGGTACGGACATTATTGAAACCAATACTTTCAGCACGCAGCGCATCTCTCTGGCCGATTACCAGATGGAGGAGCTCGACTATGAACTAAGCTTCGAGGGGGCTAAAATTGCCAAGGAAGCGGCCAATGAGTTTATGGCGGCAAATCCGGAGCGCAAGTGCTTTGTGGCCGGTGCCATTGGCCCGACCAACCGGACGCTATCCATTTCACCTGATGTGAACGACCCTGGGTTCAGGGCCATTAGTTTTGACGAACTTGTAGATGCGTATGACAGGCAGGTACGGGGACTGGTAGACGGGGGCGCCGACGTATTGTTGATTGAGACGATATTTGACACGCTGAACGCTAAGGCGGCGATTTTTTCTATAAAGAAATATGAAGCGGAAATTGGCCGCAAGATAGAGATCATGATATCCGGAACCATTACAGATGCTTCAGGGAGAACCCTGAGCGGACAAACCGCTGAGGCCTTTCTGAATTCGGTAATGCATGCTAAACCTTTAAGTATAGGGTTTAACTGTGCGCTTGGCGCAAAAGACATGCGTCCGCATATTGAGGAGCTTTCAGCTAAGGCGGGCTGTTATGTTTCTGCCTATCCGAACGCCGGACTCCCGAATGAATTTGGGGCGTACGACGAGACACCGCATGAAACTGCTCACCTGGTTGAGGATTTCATACAACATGGTTTTGTGAACATTGTGGGTGGTTGCTGCGGCACCACGCCCGACCATATCGGCTGCATTGCTGAAAAAGCAAAAGGCATTGCCCCGCGAAAAATCCCTCAGATCCAACCGTACATGAGGCTTAGCGGGTTGGAACCTGTTACGATTACACCAGAAAGCATTTTCGTTAACATTGGCGAGCGCACAAACATCACGGGATCACCTAAGTTTTCCAAACTCATCCTGAGTGGTGATTTTGAAGCGGCCTTGTCGGTAGCCCGCCAGCAAGTGGAAGGCGGCGCCCAGGTTATTGACGTGAACATGGACGAAGGAATGATCGACTCTGAAGCAGCCATGACGAAGTTCCTGAACCTGATCGCTTCGGAACCGGACATATCAAAGTTGCCGATCATGGTCGACTCCTCGAAATGGACGGTTATAGAAGCCGGACTAAAATGCTTGCAAGGCAAGGGCATTGTGAATTCCATCTCTTTGAAAGAGGGCGAGGATAAATTCCGGGAAAGTGCCCGGAAGATCATGACGTATGGTGCGGCTGTGGTAGTGATGGCTTTTGATGAACGGGGACAGGCCGACAATTATGAAAGAAGGATCGAGATCTGTAAGAGATCTTACGACATACTGGTTAACGAAATTGGCTTCCCCGCTGAGGACATCATTTTCGACCCGAACATTCTGACGGTGGCGACGGGCCTGGAGGAGCATAACAATTATGCGGTCGACTTCATTAACGCAACGCGCTGGATTAAAGAAAACCTCCCTTATGCTAAGGTTAGCGGTGGGGTTTCCAATATATCCTTCTCATTTAGAGGCAACAACACTGTAAGGGAAGCCATGCATTCTGCTTTTCTCTATCATGCCATAAAAGCGGGGCTTGATATGGGCATTGTGAATGCCGGTATGCTTGAGGTGTATCAGGAGATTCCGCCTGAACTGCTTGAAATGGTAGAGGACGTTCTTCTGAACCGGCGGGATGACGCCACGGAACGGTTGGTAGAATACGCTGAAACCATTAAATCGAAAGGCAAAGAGGTGGTGCGCGATGAAACCTGGCGCAGAGGAACGGTAGAAGAGCGCTTGTCGCACGCCCTTGTTAAAGGGATTATCGAGTACCTGGATGCCGATGTAGAGGAAGCCCGGCAGAAATATGACCGCCCGATTCAGGTGATAGAAGGTCCGCTGATGGACGGTATGAATATTGTCGGCGACCTCTTTGGCGCTGGAAAAATGTTTTTGCCCCAGGTGGTAAAGTCGGCCCGTGTAATGAAAAAAGCTGTGGCTTACCTGCTCCCGTTCATTGAACAGGAAAAGCTTGCCAACCCGGATCAGGATCAGAATTCCTCGGCCGGAAGGGTGCTGATGGCGACTGTTAAAGGCGATGTGCACGACATTGGAAAAAATATAGTTGGTGTAGTGCTTGCCTGCAACAACTTTGAGATTGTTGATATGGGTGTGATGGTGCCTGCACAGGACATTATCAAAAAGGCCAGAGAGATCAACGCAGATATTATCGGTCTGAGTGGCTTGATAACGCCTTCTTTAGATGAGATGGTCCATTTTGCCAAGGAGATGGAGCGCGAAGGGTTTTCGATTCCGCTGATTATTGGCGGGGCAACCACCTCGCGTATCCACGTAGCCGTAAAGGTGGCACCAAACTACTCCGGCCCTGCTATCCACGTCCTCGATGCGTCTAGAAGTGTGACCGTATGCAGCACGCTGATGAACCAGGACACGCGTGACGATTATATAGCAGGCATTAAAGCTGAATATGAGAAGGCCCGTGAAGCACATTTGAATAAGCGGCCTGACAAACGGTATAAGACCTTAGAGGAAGCACGTGAGGGTAGTTTCAAATTGGATCTGGATCAGGTTGCGACAGCACCCCGGTTTTTAGGAACAAAGGTATTTGAGGACTATCCGCTGGAAGACCTGGTGCCTTATATCGATTGGACACCGTTTTTCCATACATGGGAACTTCGGGGCAGTTATCCGAGAATTCTCGAGGATGAGGTAGTTGGCGACGAGGCGAAAAAGCTGTTTGAAGACGCTCAGTTGCTGCTTAGACGCATTGTAGACGAGAAATTGCTGGCTGCTAAGGCGGTAATTGGTTTTTGGCTTGCCAATGCGGTTGGCGATGATATTGTACTGAATGTTGACGGAGAAGAGGTCGTGATCCACACACTTCGTCAGCAGGCCGAGAAAGCAGACGGTCAACCGTACTATGCGTTGTCGGACTTTATTGCACCTAAAAGCACGGGAATACAGGATTATTTCGGGGGCTTTGCACTCACTGCCGGTATTGGCTGCGATGAACTGGTAGCAAGTTTTGAGGCGAATCATGATGACTACAACAGCATCATGGCGAAGGCGCTGGCCGACCGACTGGCTGAGGCTTTTGCAGAGCGTATGCACGAACTGGTGCGCAAGGACTACTGGGGCTATGCAAACGAGGAATCATTCAGCAATGAGGAACTGATCAAAGAAGAATACGTGGGTATCCGCCCTGCACCGGGTTACCCGGCCTGTCCGGAACACACTGAGAAAGGCACATTGTTTAGCCTCCTTGAAGCTGAAAATAAGATTGGCCTTCGGCTCACAGAGAGTTACGCCATGCATCCTACTGCGGCAGTTAGCGGATTTTACTTTGCCCATCCGCAATCGAGGTACTTTGGCCTGGGTAAAATAACCCGCGACCAGGTGGAAGATTATGCGGTGCGAAAAGGCATGACTACCGAAGAAGCAGAGAGATGGCTGGGACCGAACCTGGCGTATTAATCCATATTTATAGACCGACCAACCATGAAAATTACCGACCATATAAAAAACGCAAACGGCAGGACGCTGTTCTCTTTCGAACTGCTCCCACCTGTTAAAGGAAGAAGTATAGAAGAGATATATAAAGCTATTGATCCTTTAATGGATTTTAAGCCGCCCTTTATTGACGTAACTTACCATCGTGAGGACTACATCTACAAGCAGCACGACAGCGGTTTGCTTGAAAAGGTTTCCTATCGCAAACGCCCGGGCACCGTAGCCATCTGCGCAGCGATTATGAACCGTTATAAGGTAGACGCTGTACCTCACCTGATTTGCGGTGGATTTACGAAAGAAGAAACCGAGAATGCGCTGATTGACCTGCAGTTTTTGGGTATCGACAACGTGCTGGTACTAAGAGGTGATGCCCGGCACGGGGATTCCTCGTTCGTACCAACCCCGGGGGGCCATGCCTACGCTACGGAACTGCTTCAGCAGGTGATGGATATGAATAGCGGAAAGTACCTGCATGAAGATCATTCTGCTTTTAAGACAGACTTCTGCATTGGGGTAGCCGGTTATCCGGAAAAGCATTTTGAGGCGCCTAACCTGAAAATAGACTTCAAGTACCTGAAGCAGAAAGTGGAGATGGGTGCAGAGTTTATTGTAACCCAGATGTTTTTTGACAACACCAAATATGTTGATTTCGTAAAACAGTGCCGCGAAAACGGTATTCATGTACCCATTATACCGGGGCTAAAGCCGATCACCTCTTCCAAGCAACTGATCAGCTTACCTAAGATTTTCCATATTGACCTGCCGGAGGAACTCACGGAAGCAGTGTTGGCTTGTAAAGACGAAAAACAGGTGAAAGAGGTTGGCATTGAATGGATGATCCATCAGTGTAAAGAGTTGATTAAAGTTGGTGCGCCGGTTTTGCATTTTTATACCATGAGTAATCCGGAGCCAACCAGAAAAATAGCGGAAGCGGTTTTTTAATATTTGTGGAATACTCTTTGTATCTTTCGTATCCATCAACACGAAAGAATATGAAAAGACTGGCGATCATTGCTTTTATTTTTATAGTGAGCTCCGTGGGCTGCACCACCATGAAGCCGGGAACAATCAGTAATGGTGGACTTTCCGCTTTAGGAGGCACCTGGGAGCTGGTTTACATTTCCGGCCCGAGAATCGCCTTCAACGGATTGTATCCGGCGAAACGGCCCAGCATTAAATTCGATATTTCTGAAAAGCGTTTCAGCGGCAATACGAGCTGCAATTCATTTTCCGGGACACTCTCAGCTGATGATACAACTATTGATTTTACACAACCTTTTATGATGACAAAAATGGCCTGCCCGGGTGAAGGAGAGGCCATTTTCGTTGAAATGCTTCGTAAGGTGAACCGTTATGAAATTACTGCCGATACGGCATTAAATTTTATGACGGGAGATATCACGATGATGAGGTTCAATAAGAAATAAGGATTTCTTTCAGAGACTCAAACTTTGGAGCCATTGCAGTAACCTGCTTTTCTTTCTGCCTAAGCCCGTCGACCTGAGCTGGCACCTGGATATTGGCCCGTTGTTCTTTTGAGAACACCTCCGGAAACTTGCAGGCGTGGGCAGTGGAAAGAAATACTGCGGCATCTTCCTGCTCACTTGAAATATACTGTTTTCGGTGCTCCTGTATAGCCAACCAGGCGATCGCGGTATGCGGACAGGCAATATAGCTGTATTGCTCATATAAAGCGTCCATACCTTTAAGGGTTTCTTCGTCGGTAAACCGGTAACTTGTAACCAGCTTTCTAATAGCCTCAACGTCCTGGTCAAACATATCCATAATTCTTACCCAGTTACTCGGTGCACCTACGTCCATGGCGTTGGCATAGGTTTGAACGGATGGTCGCGCATCATAAACGCCGGTCTGAAGGAAGCGCGGAACAGTATCATTTACATTGGTAGCCGCGATAAACCTGCTCGCAGGAAGACCCATCTTTGTGGCGAGCAAGCCTGCTGCGATATTACCGAAGTTGCCGCTTGGGACAGAGAATATAAGATTCGTTTTCCCCTGCCTTTTCAACTGCGCATAGGTATAAAAATAATAGAACGTTTGCGGGATGAGTCTTGCTATATTGATGGAATTGGCCGATGTAAGCCTTAGATGATTATTCAGTGCTTCGTCGGCAAAGGCCTCTTTAACCAGGCGCTGACAATCATCAAAGGTGCCCAGAACCGATATTGCATGGATATTCTCCCCGTTTGTACATAGCTGCAGTTCCTGTATATCACTTACTTTACCTTCCGGATATAAGATTGTTACCCTGGTATTGTGAACGCCCAGGAAACCCAGCGCCACTGCTCCGCCCGTATCGCCTGAAGTGGCGACCAGAACATCCAGCGTTTTCTCGCCGTCCTTAAGAAAATAACCCATCACACGGCTCATGAACCTGGCGCCAAAATCCTTAAATGCCAGAGAGGGGCCATGAAAAAGCTCCAGCACATAGGTCTGCTCATCAAGTTTTACCGCTGGTGCATCAAAATCAATAGCGTCATCTATAAGCTTTCTAAGATCCGATGCCGGGATGGCTTCCTGCAGAAGTGAAGAGGCTACATGAAAGGCGATATCGCGCAGACTGTACTGATCAATCTGATCCAGGAAAGCACTATCGAGCTTAGGAATATGAATCGGCATGTACAAGCCTTTGTCGAGCGGCATACTATTAAATACCGCGGTTTGGAAATCGACGCTCAGGTCGTGATTATTGGTACTGTATAATTTCATGATGCTGCTTAGTCTAGTATTATCGGTCCTTTTTTGTTCATCTCGGAAACAAAGGACAGGCTGTTGATGTCGAGTCCTTTTAGATGATCCTGAAGCTTTTGTGTAATCTGCCGGGCCGTATCTGCGTCTTTAGTAAGCGCGAATACGGATGGCCCGGATCCGGATATACCAAAACCTATACCGCCTGCTTCCAGGGCCATCGACTTCATCACTGCGAAGTCCGGGATCAGGATGGCGCGGGTAGGCTCCACGAGCACATCAGTCATACTCCTTCCGATCAGCTCATAATCGTTCATAAAAAGTCCGCTGACAAGTCCGGCTACGTTGCCCCACTGCGTTACCGCGTCTTTCAGCTGAACTTTGGCACGGATCATTTGCCTTGCGTCTTTGGTGGGTACGTCGACTTCGGGATACACTACCGCCGCATGCATGCCCTGCGGGAAAGGCAGGCTGATGATATCAAGCGGCTCATAACTTCGGATCAACACGAAGCCGCCCATAAGTGCCGGAGCAACATTGTCTGCATGCCCGTAACCACATGCCAGTTCCTCGCCTTTCATGGCGAAAGGCACGAGGTCACGATTGCTCAGCTGACTGTCAAACAAGGTATTGATTGCAAAGAGTCCGGCTACGGTACTTGCCGAACTGGAGCCAAGGCCGCTGCCGATCGGCATTTTTTTATGCAGTTCAATATCGACCCCAGTGTCGGGTTTGCCGATATGCCGGAGGTAGTGCTGTACACTGGCACTGACGGTATTCTTCTCGGGATCTAGCGGCAACTTACCCTCGTCGCCAGTGATCTTAGATATGGTCACCCCGCTGCCGCCAGTAAGACGCATCACGACTTCGTCGCCAGGCTGATTTACCGCGAAACCAAGCACGTCGTAACCACAGACAACATTGGCTACGGTAGCGGGAGCGAAAACTTTTACAGATTGTTTCATGTATAAATTATATGTCTTTCTAAATCTTATCTTTTTCCGACGTTGATGATATCTGCAAATACACCAGCGGCAGTAACTTCTGCTCCTGCGCCCGGACCCTTTACGACCAGCGGCCGGTCTTTATATCGGTTTGTGGTAAAGGAAATGATGTTGTCACTTCCCGAAAGCGTAAAGAAAGGGTGACTTTCATCCACCATCTGCAGGTTGATGGATACCTTGCCTTGCTCCAGCTTACCTATGTACCTGAGCACTTTATTCTCTGTGGCAGCCTTGGTTTGGAGCTCCTGGAAATACGCTGCGTTTGTTTGCAGTTCCACATAAAAGTCCTCTACGCTTTCCGCGGCCATACATGAGGCTGGAAGCATGTTTTCCAGTTCAATATCTTTCTCTTCGAGCGCGTACCCGGCATCGCGGGCCAGGATCAGCATCTTGCGCATAAAATCCTTGCCATTCAAATCGTCGCGCGGGTCTGGCTCAGTATAACCTTTTTCTTGTGCCTCGCGGACAACCTCGTGAAATTGTGTGCCCGCTTTATAGTTGTTAAAAATGTAAGAAATGGTACCCGAAAGAATAGCCTCAATGCGCATAATCTTATCGCCGCTCAGCATTAGATCCTTGAGCGTCCGGATAATAGGGAGACCTGCACCTACATTGGTTTCATAGAAAAAGTCGACCCCGTATGTCCGTGCCGCCTGCTTAAACGAGGCATATTGCTCGTAGTCCGAGGAATTACCGATTTTGTTGCAGGTAACAACCGAGATGCTCGATTGGAGCACGTCGAGGTAATGGTTAATCGGGTTCTGACTTGCCGTATTGTCTACAAACACACAGTTGGGCAGGTTCATCGACTTCATCTTTTTGATGAATTCGGGCAGACTAGCTGCCGCACCTTCTCTTTCCAGTTCTTCTTCCCAGGTCGACAGTTCAATGCCATCGGCGTTAAGGTGCATTTTGCGCGTATTGCTAATGCCCATCACCTTCACCTGCAGATCATTGTTGTCGGCCAGAAAAGGCATCTGTTCCTGCAGCTGGTTAAAGAGCGTTTTGCCGATATTGCCCGTACCCAGGCAGAAGATGTGCAGTGTTTTCTTAAGATCGGCGTAAAAGGCATCGTGGACTGCATTTACGGCCTTGGACAGGTCTGTTTTGGAGATGATTACCGATATGTTGTACTCCGATGAACCTTGAGCGATGGCCCTGACATTGATACCATTACGGCCCAGGGCACTGAATAACTTGCCCGACATGCCTGGGGTACGCTTCATATTCTCACCGACAATAGCGAGCACCGAAAGTCCGTTTTCCACCTCCGGATACTCCAGCTTTTTTGCCTGAAGTTCCAGTTCAAACTCCTTATTGATAAGTGATAGGGCTTTTAAAGAATCAGATGGTTTTACGGCAAAAGTGATGCTGTGTTCTGATGAGGATTGTGTGATCAGCACGACGTTGACCTGCTCGCGTGAGAGCAACGAAAAGAGGCGACCGCTGAAGCCGGCTTTACCCACCATTCCGCTGCCCGACAGGTTGAGCACACTGATCTCGTCGATAGAGGATATTCCTTTGATCGGCAGTGTGGAGGGTTCTGTGTTATGTCGGATGTAGGTTCCTGAGAAATCGACATTGAAGGTGTTGCGGATAACAATAGGAATTCTTTTCAGGAAAGCCGGAATCATGGTAGGCGGATATATAACCTTTGCCCCGAAATAGGAAAGCTCCATGGCTTCCGTGTAACTCAGCTCGGGAAGAGAAAACGCCTTCTTTACCATTCGCGGGTCGGCGGTCAGCATACCGTCTACATCGGTCCAGATCTGGATCTCCGCTGCGTCTAATGCCGCAGCCCATATCGCCGCAGTATAGTCGCTCCCTCCCCTGCCCAATGTCGTGATCCGGCCTTCATCGTTGCTGGCGATAAAGCCGGTGACGAATAGCATTTGATCCCGATGCGCGTCGTAAAAATCACGGATAAGTATCTCGGTAAGGTTTGTGTTTACTTTTGCCTGCCCGAAATTGCTGTCGGTTTTGATCACCTGAGCACCGTCTACAAACACGGCCTCAGGAAATTGTTGCTTAGCGATGTGGCTGATCATTGCCGTTGAACAGCGTTCGCCATAACTCAGGATAAGGTCTTTCGTTTGCGCACTTAGTTCGCGGATATTGTGCACCGACTGCAATATGTCTTCGAGTTCGTTGAAATAGATCTTAAGCCTGGTAAGCACCGGATTCTGGGCTGCTGCCGGAAGTAGCGTACGAATCACATGAAAATGTCTTTCTTCTACTTCTTTCAGCATCGTGCCGTAATCTTCCTGATTTCTTGCCTTTTCAGCCATGCTGAGCAAAGCGTTGGTTACTCCGCTCATAGCTGATAGCACAACCACCGGCTTTTGGTCTATGCGTTCTGATTTGAGTATCGACAGTAAAGTGCTGATCCGCTCTGCTGAACCTACCGATGTACCTCCAAATTTTAAAATATTCATTTTTTTCATGTTAAAAAAAAGGCGCCTTCCGTTTGGGAAGGCGCCTTTGTGTTCTTTATGTATTCAGTTACACCACTAGCATACCTTCCCCGGAAATATCCCGGCGGTAATAATAATGGTAATAATTGATGAGTTTAAATACATTGTAAATTGTACACTAAGTGCTGTTCCTCAAAGTAAAGTTATATTTTTTGAATTCGCAACTAATATTTTAAAGTATTTCCTGAATACCCCGACGGCATCATCTGCAGCTATGGCATTTGTCTTGTTACTCGGCTTGATAATAAATACCTTTACAGAAGAATATGCAAGGATTAGTGATTAAATCGACAGGAAGCTGGTACCAGGTCCGAACGGAATCGGGGCAGGATTATGATTGCCGGATGAAGGGTAAGTTCAGGATTAAGGGCATACAGACCACCAATCCTATTGCAGTAGGCGATATTGTAGATTTTGAACTTGAACCGAATTCGGATAGAGGGGTGATCGACCGCCTGCATGAACGTAAAAACTACATCATCCGTAAGTCGATTAATCTGTCGCGCCAGGCCCAGATCATTGCAGCAAACATGGATCAGGCATTTCTGGTGGTTACACTGGCTTCGCCAAGAACCTCTCTTGGGTTTATCGACCGTTTTCTGGCAACGGCGGAAGCGTACGACATTCCTGCTGTGCTTATTTTCAACAAGCTTGACCTGTTTCATGAAGAAGGGCTAAAAGTCTTAGCCGCCTATGCGTCAATCTATGAAAATATTGGTTATCCTTGTTATTCAGTGTCGGCCCTCGAAGGCACAAATATCCCGCTGATACAATCCCTACTTAAGGATAAGACCACGCTTTTTTCGGGTCATTCAGGTGTAGGCAAGTCCAGCCTGATCAATGCATTGATGCCGGGAATGGAAATAAAGACCGGTGATGTTTCTGAAGCAACGGATAAAGGCCAGCATACAACCACCTTTGCAGAGATGCATGAACTCCCTTTTGGCGGTTTTTTGATTGACACGCCTGGCATCCGGGAACTCGGAATTTTTGATATCGGTAAAGAGGAACTTGGTCACTATTTCCGGGAGATCCGTGAGCTGATGCATGACTGCCGTTTCAATAACTGCCGTCATGTAAACGAACCGGGCTGCGCTGTGATCAAGGCTGTGGAACAAGGGGAAATGGAATTAAGCCGCTATGAAAGTTACCTAAGCATCTATCATGGTCATGATACCAGAGCCTAGTTAAATAGAATTAAACAATGAGAGCCGTTATACAAAGAGTTTCTGAAGCAAGCTGTGTAGTTGGTGACGCGGCAACCGGCGCTATCGGTACAGGCTTGGTGGTGTTATTAGGGATAGAGGATGCTGATGGCAGGGATGATCTCGACTGGCTGGCCGCAAAAATTGTCAACATGAGAATTTTTTCCGACGAGCAGGGCATGATGAACAAATCGCTTACAGATGTTGGTGGTGATATCTTGCTGATCAGCCAGTTTACCTTGTTTGCCGCCACCAGAAAGGGTAACCGTCCGGGCTTTACGCGAGCCGCACGTCCGGAAAAAGCCATTCCGCTCTACGAACTTATGATTGAGCGGCTTTCAGCGATTTCGGGGAGGACCGTGCAAACCGGAATATTTGGAGCGGATATGAAAATCAGTTTAGTTAACGACGGGCCGGTGACTATCATAGTAGATACGCACAACAGGGAGTAGCGGCTTGTACATTATTTTTTAACTTAGGCATATGACGATCAAAGAAGCACAGGAAACGGTAGATCAGTGGATAAACACTACGGGTATCCGGTATTTTAACGAGTTGACCAACACAGCGATTCTGATGGAAGAGGTTGGCGAAGTAGCGCGCATCATGGCCCGTAAATATGGCGAACAGTCCTTCAAGAAAAGCGACGAGGCGGTTAACTTACCCGACGAAATGGCTGATGTCCTGTTTGTGTTAATCTGCCTGGCTAACCAGACGGGAATCGATCTTACGGAAGCTCTTGAGCAAAACCTGCAAAAGAAGGAAATCCGGGACGCCGAGAGACACAGGAACAATGAGAAGCTCACTTAATCTTCCCGAAGACAAGCTTTTATTTTGGCGGCGGCTTCTTCCAACTCCTCCTTGCTAAGGCTAAGTTTAGGCCGACTGAAGTTCATATCGCTGACATCGTTCATCGGGATCAGGTGGATATGCACATGAGGAACCTCAAGACCGATTACGGCCACCCCCACTTTCCGGCATGGGAATGCTTCCTTTAATCCGGTTGCCACGATCTTCGCGAACAAGGTAAGTCCGAAATAGCTTTCCTCATCCATATCGAAAATGTAGTCTATCTCTTTTTTTGGAATAACAAGAACATGACCCATAACCAGGGGATTAACATCCAGAAAGGCCATAAACTCTGTGGTTTCAGCTACGATATGGGCTGGAATCTCCCGGTCGGCAATCTTTGAAAAAATACTTGCCATAATGTTATCTGCTGATCTCCAGTATTTCGAATTCCAGTTTTCCGGCAGGAACCTGTATTTCGGTTTTGTCTCCTACCGACTTACCTAACAAGCCCTGGGCTATTGGCGACTTAACGGAGATCTTCCCTGTTTTAAGATCGGCCTCCGATTCGGCAACCAACTGGTAAGACATCGTGGCACCATTCTTAACATTTTTTATCTTCACTATGGATAGGGCAAGCACCTTTGATGTGTCGAGCTTTGACTCGTCGATCAGCCGGGCGGTAGAAAGCGTTGCCTCCAGTTTAGCTATTTTAGCCTCGTGTAACCCCTGTGCCTCCTTTGCCGCATCGTATTCTGCGTTCTCCGAAAGATCACCCTTATCCCTGGCCTCAGCTATCGCTTTCGATATTTGCTGACGTCCTGTAGTCTTCAAATATTGCAGTTCCTCTTTCAGTTTATCTAACCCCTCCTGGGTGTAATAAGTTACATCTGTCATAGCTCTGTTAATTTGTTAGTTACTATAAAAAACAAACAAGACTATACGGGCATTTGCCTACATAGTCTTGCTTGAATTGAAACGAAGATAACCGGGTATCTTCAGAAAACCAAATTATTTTGTCAGATCGTGCTTAGTTTTTCTGCCAGCACTTCGGAGATTTTCCGGTAAGATTCGAAGGTCCACCCGCCCACGTGTGGCGTGAGTAATACGCGGTCGTTACTGATAAGTTCCGGATACCAGTCTTGCTGTGCAAGTCCCGGAAATTTCTCGGTTTGCAGAACATCGAGCCCCGCACCGATTACCTTGCCAGACTTAAGGGCATTTAGTACCGATTGGATGCTGACGATTTCCCCACGAGCCGTATTAATGAAGAAAATAGGCTTACGGAAATGAAAGAAGTATTCATCATCGACCATCTGACGCGTCTCGGCAGTTAGCGGGATGTGGAGACTTAGAACATCACTGTGCTTCACAATTTCTTCCATACTAACCTCACGGGCGTATTCGTCAGAAAACCCTATTTTATACTTATCGTATGCGATCACCTGTACTCCAAATCCTGACAGGCGCCGGGCAAAACTTCGCCCCATATGACCGTAGCCTATGATACCCACCGTTTTACCTTTTAATTCGTAGCCGCGGTTGCCTTCCCTGTCCCACACCCCCTGCCTTATTTCCATATCTGCTTTCCGGAAATTATTCATCATGGCAAGAAGCATCCCCAGCGCATGTTCACCCACAGCATCCATATTTCCTTCGTTGGCGGCCAGGAGCTTAATGCCACGCGCTTCGGCGATCTTTACGTCAATGTTGTCGAGCCCTGCTCCTGCCCGGGCTACAAATCTAAGCTTCTGACCCTTGTCAAATATCTCCTGATCTATCCTGAATTTTGTCCGTACGGCAATTCCCTCATAGTCCGGAATTCTGGCGACTGTTTCGGCCCTGGTGATCTGAGGTTCATCATCTACCACATATCCCATGTCCTCCGCCCGTTGCTTAAACACCGGATGGAGATCATCCACGATTAAAATTTTTCCTTTATTCATGATTCAGGCTGCTGCAAGTTTACTGAGGTGTTGTGTTAACGCAATGAAATCGGCCACTGTGAGCTGTTCGGCTCGTTTATCGAAGAACGGATGCGTGTCCATCCTATCTTTAGGTATAAGCGAGGAAAGTGCATTCCTCAAGGTCTTCCTTCTTTGATTAAATCCCGCTTTTACGGTCCGCCAAAACAGCTTTTCGTCGCAGGGAAGCGTTTCTACCTCGTTTCTGCTAAGCCGGATAACACCGGAGTTGACCTTAGGCGGCGGGTTGAATGTGCCGGGTTTTACCGTAAACAAATACTCTATATTATAGTAGGCCTGAATGAGTACACTCAGGATGCCATACTCTTTGGTACCTGCTTTAGAAGCGCAGCGCTCGGCGACCTCCTTTTGAAACATTCCAACCATCTCGACAACCTGTTGACGGTTTTCCAATATCTTAAATAGGATCTGGGACGAAATATTATAGGGGAAGTTCCCGATTACCGCGTATTTATCGTGAAAAATGGCCGATAGGTTAAGCGCCAGAAAATCCCCGTTTATCAGGCGATCTCCAAGCTGTGGATACTTCTGATTTAAAAAATGATAGGACTCCGTGTCGATATCTATAAGGAAGGCCTCCAGGTCGGAGCGTTCAAGCAATATATCGGAAAGAATCCCCATACCCGGACCAACTTCAAGGACATGCTTATATTGATTCGTATGGATCAGGCTATTGACAATTTTTGCCGCAATATTTTTGTCTGTCAAAAAGTGCTGCCCCAAGTGTTTTTTTGCCTTTACCAAGCTCATATCCCGTGTATTTATATGTTACAAAATAAGCAAACATTTGTCAGTATCGGCTCAAGTTTACGCGCAAATCTGTAATTTGCGCTAAATTTGTGCGCATGAGTAGTAAAATCAAAATCGGCATATCTATAGGCGATATTAATGGCATCGGGTTAGAAGTTATCATGAAATCACTTTCGGAGGCCAGGATACTGGATTATTGCACACCAGTGGTATATGGTCATACAAAAGTTGTTTCCTACCACCGCAAAGCGCTCGGTATGCATGATTTTAATTTCAATGTGATCAGTGACGCGGGTGCGGCGAACCCTAAAAAAGCCAATTTGGTGAACTGTTGGGAAGAGGACGTAAAACTTGAGCTTGGACAGTCGACACAAATAGGCGGAAAATACGCACTCATCTCTTTGGAAAAAGCGATGGACGACCTGCTGGCAGGAGAAATTGACGCGCTGGTTACGGCACCGATCAACAAACACAATATACAGGCTGAGAATTTCAACTTTCCGGGCCATACAGAATATTTACAGCAACGCAGCGGCGACAAAAATGTGCTGATGTTCATGATTAGCGACAGCCTTCGCGTTGGCGTAGTAACCGGCCACATTCCGGTGAACGAAGTTGCGGCTAACATCAGCCGGGAAAAGATCGTTCATAAGCTGAAACTCATGAACGAGAGTTTGAAAAAGGACTTCTGGATCGAAAAGCCTAAAATTGCTGTACTCGGCTTGAACCCTCATGCCGGCGACAACGGTCTGCTGGGGAAAGAAGATGCCGAGATCATTTCACCGGCAATACAGGATGCTTTTGATAAAGGAATTATTTGCTTCGGCCCATATCCGGCAGATGGCTTCTTCGGTAATGCACTTTACAAGCAATTTGATGCCGTATTGGCGATGTACCACGACCAGGGTCTTATCCCGTTTAAAACCATTGCATTCGGCCGTGGGATCAACTACACTGCCGGATTAAAGATCATCCGTACTTCGCCAGACCACGGGACTGGTTTCGATATTGCGGGGAAGAATTTAGCAGACTCATCATCCTTTATGGAGGCGATATTTGCTGCCATCCACATTTCAAACAACCGGAGAGAACAGGAGGATATGTTGAAGTCGCAATTGAGGACCGGTGGAAAGGTTGTGGAAACGGCGTTCGACCTTAAGGATGACGCCAATTAGGCGAAGCAAAAAATATTTGCACCGCATCAAAATATTCTCTACATTTGCGGGCTAAAATTTTGTTACAATTGAAACCATTAAAACAATTTTCAATCCCTTTCACAGGCTTAAAAATTGGCAAACATCAGTTTGATTTTGAGATTGATAACAGCTTTTTTGATGCTTTTGAATACTCCCTCGTAAAAAAGGGTCGTTTGAAAGCAGACGTTGAACTGGATAAGCAGGAGACGATGATGATCCTACAGTTCCATATTTACGGAACTATTGTACTGGATTGTGATAAGTGTCTGTCTGAATTTAATTCACCGCTAGACATACATGAGCGGCAAATTGTAAAATTTGCTGAGGATAATCTGGAGAGTGACGATCTGGAAATTATTATGTTGAGCAAAAAGGAGAGCGAACTGGATATATCGCCACTGATCTATGAATTTATCACGGTATCGGTACCATATATTAAGGTTTGTGAAGAAAACGGAGACGGACAACAATGCGATCAGGAAATGATCGCGAAGCTTGAAAGTTTTTCTGTAGAAAACAACACTGAAGAAAAAGAACAAAATGAAGACCCTCGTTGGGCCGAATTAAAAAAATTAAAATAAAAATTAAATAAATCAGCAATGGCACATCCAAAACGCAAGGTTTCTAAGAGCAGAAGAGATAAAAGAAGAACCCACTACAAAGCCGAGGCACCTTCATTAGCTACTTGTCAGACCACTGGTGCTATACATGCACCCCACAGAGCTTACAATGTAGATGGCAATCTGTATTATAACGGCAAATTGGTTATAGAAAATACCGCAATAGGTTAATTTTCCAAAAAATAGTTTGTGTTTTAAGTCTTCGAAAGGTTAACTTTAGAAGCTGGAAACAAAGCATTCCGCTTTATACACAAACTGATTTTACTATGAAAATAGGTCTCGATATAATGGGCGGAGACTATGCTCCTAAAGCAAATATTTTAGGAGCTATAGCTGCCCATCCATTGTTATCTTCCAATGAGCAGATTGTGCTTATTGGAGACACCTCACAAATCAAACCCCTCATCGAAGAGGCCGGGTTTGATTCCCATCTTTTTGAATACGTCCACACAACCGAAGTAATCGGCATGGGCGAACACCCCACCAAGGCTATTGTTCAAAAGCCGAATTCAAGTATTTCTGTAGGTTTTAATATGCTGAAAAACGGCGAGCTTGATGCTTTCGCCAGCGCGGGGAACTCCGGCGCTATGCTTGTTGGTGCTGTTTTTAGCGTAAAAACAATTCCCGGTATCATCCGACCGTGTTTATCAACTTTTCTCCCAAAACTAAGCGGTGGTGTCGGCCTTATGCTTGACGTCGGTGCAAATGCCGACTGCAAACCGGACACACTCTTACAGTTCGGTGTGTTGGGAAGCTTATACGCAGAAAACGTCATGCAGATCAACAATCCTAAAGTCGCACTGATGAATATCGGGGAGGAAGATGAGAAAGGCAATATGCTAAGTATGGCAACCTTTCCATTGATGAAAGATACACAGCTGTTCAATTTCGTTGGAAATGTGGAAGGCCGGGATCTTTTCAACGATAAAGCTGATGTGGTTGTTTGCGATGGCTTTACCGGCAATGTATTACTCAAACTTGCGGAGTCATTTTATGTACTTACGCTGAAACGCGGACTAAAAGATGCGTTTTTCGATCGCTTCAATTACGAGAATTACGGGGGAAGCCCGGTTCTGGGCGTTAACGCGCCTGTTGTAATAGGCCACGGAATTTCGAGTCCAACCGCAGTAAAAAATATGATATTGCAGTCGCGGGACATGATTACCACCGGACTGGTCGGTAAAATACAGACTGCTTTTAATAATTAATAGAAAAATGAATAAAATTCACGCTGCAATTACTGCTGTTAACGGATATGTTCCAGAATACGTACTGACAAATAAAGAACTCGAAAGCATTGTAGATACAACGGACGAGTGGATCACATCAAGAACAGGAATAAAAGAGCGTAGAATTTTAAAGGGCGAAGGACTTGGGACTTCGGATATGGCCGTTCAGGCTGTAAACGGCTTGCTTCAGAAAAGAGGCATTGGTGCTGACGAGATTGAACTGATCATTTTCTGTACAACCACACCAGACATGCCTTTCCCGGCTACTGCAAACATACTGGCCGATAAAATAGGAGCAAAAAATGCTTGGGGTTATGACCTTCAGGCCGCATGCTCGGGGTTTATCTTTGGTTTGTCAACAGCAGCACAATTTATAGAGTCTGGTAAACATAAAAAAGTACTTGTGGTCGGTGGAGACAAAATGTCGTCTATTATCGATTACAAAGATCGTACGACCTGCATTATATTCGGCGACGGATGCGGGGCCGTTTTGCTTGAACCCAATACAGAGGGTGTCGGCATTATGGATTCCGTTTTAAAGACGGACGGGTCAGGCAGGCAGTTTCTGCATCAGAAAGCAGGCGGATCGGTTCGTCCGGCCTCACATGAAACAGTCGATAATAACGAGCATGTTGTTTATCAGGAAGGTCAGGCCGTATTTAAGTTTGCTGTAACCAATATGGCAGATGTTGCAGCCGAGATCATGGAACGTAATAACCTCTCATCAGACGATGTGACCTGGCTTGTGCCGCATCAGGCCAATAAACGTATTATCGATGCTACAGCTTCAAGAATGGGCGTAGGGGCCGAAAAGGTGATGATCAATATTCAGCGTTACGGGAACACCACAAACGGCACCATACCGCTCTGTTTATGGGAATGGGAGCATCAGCTGAAAAAAGGCGACAATATCATACTAGCTGCCTTCGGCGGCGGATTTACCTGGGGCTCGGTCTACTTAAAATGGGCCTACTAGTAATATTTACTTGAATTTATCATAACTTAGCTGATTCTAAAAAAACATTGTTTTCTTAAATAACACCAAAATGGATATTAAACAGATTCAGGAACTCATCAAATTTGTTTCCCGTTCGGGAGTAAACGAGGTCGCTATAGAGCAAAATGATTTCAAGATCACGATCAAAACAAATCAAACGCCTACAGTTATTCAGACCACAGTTCCTGTACAACCTCCTGCGCCTGCGGCTAATGTTATGCCAGCGGCCGCCGCTCCTCAGCCTGTGGCAGCGGCCCCGGAAGCCAAATCTCCTGCAACTGAAGACACTTCAAAATATATCACTGTTAAATCTCCGATGATCGGAACATTTTATCGTTCATCCAGTCCGGATAAACCAGCCTTTGTGAATGTTGGCGATGAAATTTCCACAGGAAAAGTTATCTGCATCATAGAGGCAATGAAATTATTCAATGAGATTGAGAGCGAAGTATCTGGAAGGATCGTTAAAGTACTGGTAGACAATGCTTCCCCGGTTGAATATGATCAGCCTCTATTTTTAGTAGAGCCGGTTTAGTCGGTCAGTCGGTTTCACAGCGCATAACCTACATCTTTATTATCAGAACATGTCCCGCGTTGCAGAACACGGGACCACGAAAATAAAACTCTATGTTTAAAAAAATATTAATTGCCAACAGGGGCGAGATTGCTTTGCGCATTATCCGAACCTGTAAAGAAATGGGCATTAAGACAGTTGCGGTTTATTCTACGGCCGATCGCGAAAGCTTACATGTACGATTCGCTGATGAAGCTGTATGCATAGGTCCACCACCAAGCAGAGATTCTTATTTAAGCATTCCAAATATTATTTCCGCGGCTGAGTTGACTAACGCAGATGCCATACATCCCGGCTACGGCTTCCTGTCAGAAAACGCTAAGTTTTCTTCCGTATGCAGAGACTACGGAATTAAGTTTATTGGTGCCACACCTGAGCAGATCAACTCGATGGGCGACAAAGCTTCGGCCAAAGAAACCATGAAAAAAGCTGGTGTGCCGACGATTCCTGGGTCGGAAGGCCTGCTTGATAACATCAAGGAAGGTATAAAGCTGGCCAATGAGATCGGATACCCGGTAATTCTGAAAGCTACTGCAGGTGGCGGTGGCCGCGGAATGCGCGTGGTATGGAAAGATGAAGATTTCGAAAATGCATGGGACAGTGCAAAACAGGAGTCTGGAGCCGCTTTTGGTAACGACGGACTTTATATGGAGAAATACATTGAAGATCCGCGACATATCGAAATCCAGGTTATAGGCGATCAATATGGTAAGGCCTGTCACCTTTCGGAGCGCGACTGTTCTATACAACGGCGCCACCAGAAACTTGTAGAAGAAGCCCCTTCTCCGTTTATGACCCCTGAACTCCGGGAAAAAATGGGTGAAGCCGCTATCAAGGGAGCTATTGCGGTGCAGTATGAAGGCGCTGGAACCATTGAATTCCTGGTTGACAAACATCGCAACTTCTATTTCATGGAAATGAACACCCGGATACAGGTGGAGCATCCGGTAACTGAGGAAGTTATCAATTACGACCTCATCAAGGAGCAAATCAAGGTTGCTTCGGGTGTACCTATTTCCGGCAGAAACTACATGCCGGATATGCACGCGATAGAATGCCGCATCAACGCCGAAGACCCCTTTAATAATTTCCGTCCGAGCCCGGGTAAAATAACCAACTTCCATTCTCCGGGTGGCCATGGCGTCCGCGTCGATACACACGTCTATGCAGGCTACCAGATTCCGCCAAATTATGACTCTATGATCGCCAAACTTATCTGCGTCGCACAAACCAGAGAAGAAGCTATAAGTACCATGGAACGTGCCTTGAGTGAGTTCGTGATTGAAGGGGTAAAGACAACGATACCTTTCCACATGAAGCTGATGAAAGACCCTAATTTCCGGGCCGGTAACTTCACTACCAAGTTCATGGAAACCTTCGAATTTTCAGAATAACGATAGATAAAGGATTTATTTTGATATATACCGGAAATACCATTCTAAATAAAATTAGAATGGTATTTTTGCTTAACATATTATGAGCGAAACTAGAACGAAGAAACTGATTGGCGCAATAAAGGAGAAAGGAAAGACGCTTGAAGCCGAAATGTCTTTCTTCGACCATATCGATATCCTGCGAAAACATTTGCTTAGGGCACTGGCCGTTATCTTTGTGTTGACCATTGGTGCGTTTTACTTTTCAGACTTCATCTTCAATGAAGTGATCATGGGCCCCAAAAACCCTGATTTCTGGACCTATAAAATGATGTGCCAGCTTTATGAACGCTTTCCATCGATAGGTTCAGAATTTTGCATTACGAAGATCGACGCCAAGATCATCAACACACAGATGTCCGGGCAGTTTACCTTACAGCTAAACTCCTGTGTGATGGCCGGTGTAATCCTGGGGGTTCCATACCTTCTCTTCGAAATCTGGTTGTTCGTGAAGCCTGCCTTGCACGACAACGAACGAAAATCGGCAAGTGGTTTCGTATTCTTTGCTTCGTTTCTTTTCTTTTTGGGAATTCTTTTTGGCTATTACCTCATTTGCCCGCTTTCTATAAATTTTCTCACAAATTTTACAGTGAGCCCGGATATTGAGAACACCTTCACCATCGATTCTTACCTGTCATCGATTATGACATTGACGCTGGGCTCAGGTCTGATCTTTCAGCTGCCAGTCATTATTTTTGTATTGTCAAAACTTGGCGTAATGACTCCGGCCTTTATGCGTTCAAGCAGAAGATATGCCGTTGTGATCATTTTGATTGTGGCAGCAGTAGTTACCCCAACGGCCGACCCCTTTACCATGATGATCGTAGCCCTGCCTTTATTTATATTATATGAGGTGAGTATTTACATCTCCGCCCATATTGAAAACAAAAGAAAAAGGGAACTATACAGTGCGGCAAACTAGGAAACAAATTGTATATTAATAAAAAATACAGGTATGTCTGATAATACGAAAATTAAAATAGCCATCGGCGCAGACCACGCCGGCTTTGAATACAAAGAAGCCCTGAAGGAATTTTTAAGCGCTTATGAGGTGAAAGACTTCGGCACCCATTCACTGGATTCTGTGGATTATCCGGATTTCGCCCACCCGGTTGCTTCAGCAGTGGAATCCAAGGCGTATACGCTTGGCATCCTGATCTGCGGCAGCGCAAATGGTGTGGCAATCAGCGCAAATAAACACCAGCAGATACGTGCAGCGATTTGCTGGCTGAACGAACTGGCCGCCCTTGCACGACAGCATAATGATGCCAACGTCCTTTGTATTCCGGCCAGGTTTGTCTCCCTTGATCTTGCCAGGCAAATGACCACGACATTTATAAACACAGCCTTCGAGGGAGGCCGGCACGCGGGCAGGGTAAATAAAATTTCATGCTAATGTACAGATACTTATATATTGCAGCTGTCCTTCTGGCCAGCCTCAACGGATACGGACAGAACAAAGAGGCAATAAAATTCGGAAAGCATGTCAATAAAGATGCGGCTTATAAGCATCTTTCAGTTCTGGCATCCGATGCCTACGAAGGTCGCGAAACAGGAACCAAGGGCGGTTGGATGGCGGCTGAATACATCAGAAATCACTTTAAAGCTATTGGACTTAAGGGGCCGGTCAACGGTGACTACTTTCAGCCCGTAGATATGGCCTCGTTTAGCCTCAACCAGCAGCTCTTGATCGCCGGACAAGCCGCTACGCCCATCACTGATTTCTACAACATGCCTCAGGCCGTCAGTGTAAAAGGATACAACCTGAGCAGCCAGGATATATTGTTTGCAGGATATGGCCTCAATACGGAAGGTTACAACGATTACAAAGATCAAACCATAGCCGGCAAGATCGTCCTCATCCTAAAATCCGGCAGTCCTGACGGTCAGCGTACAGACAATAACGCCCGTGCTGCAAGCGCTGCCTTGAATACTAAATTAAGATATTTGGCCGAGAATGGCGCAGCGGCGGTGCTGGTTATTGATCCGGCTGTGGACGTCATGCCTGACAATTTGAAGGCATACCTCAGTGAAGATCAAATGGTGATGAAGAGCGAAGAAAACGTTGCGCGGCTAAATCAGCCGCAATCAATGCCTGTAGTTACCATCACCACGGCTACGGCCAACCGAATCCTTAAATCGGCGGGCACGGATCTGGAATCTGTTAAAGCCAGAATCAGGACAAGCGGCAAACCCGCCACGCAAGTGATCAAAACCCAAATCAATATCAGCGCTAGCAAAAGCGAGAAAAAAGTACGCGCTGAAAACGTGCTGGGCTACCTTGAAGGCTCTGATCCAAAACTGAAAGATGAAGTGCTGGTTATTACGGCGCACTACGATCACATAGGTATCACCCCGGGCGTAAAAGGCGATGATAAGATCAACAATGGTGCGGATGACGACGGCTCCGGAACCACAGGCGTTCTTCTCATTGCAGATGCCTTTATGAAAGCGAAAAAGGCTGGTAAAGGCCCTAAAAGAAGTATTTTGTTCATGACCGTTACCGGCGAAGAAAAAGGCTTGCTCGGATCAGAATGGTATTCAGATCATCCCATATTTCCGCTGGCAAATACGATTACCAACCTCAACATCGATATGATTGGCCGCGGCGATGCCGATCACGCCGGCGATAACAACTTCGTTTATATTATAGGCTCGGACATGTTAAGTACAGAACTTGACAGGATTGGAAAAAAGGCAAACAAGGACTATGTAAATATCAACCTGGACGAGCGTTATAACAACCGTACAGACCCAAACAGGTTCTACTACCGTTCTGATCATTACAATTTTGCCAAGCACGGAATTCCGGTGATCTTCTATTTCAACGGTGTGCACGACGATTATCACCAGCCTGGCGACGAAGTAAGTAAAATTGACTTTCCGATGCTTGCAAAGCGGGCCCAACTGGTTTATTTTACTGCTTGGGAGCTTGCAAACGGGGCAAAACGGCCAGCGGTGGATAAGAATGAGGACGGCACCCCAAAACAATAACCACAGCAAACCGTTAGCTTTATAACAATCTATTTTCACAGCAGCGACACGATGAATATTGCAGAGGAGTTTCTAGTAAAATCGGACGAAAAGGCTTTCGATCTCGGTCACCGTACCACCATTAATTACAATATTGGCAAGTACAATACTGCTGTGGAACGCGGACTGTCCAGATTTGAAAATCTGGAGAACTCTAAGAAGAAGGCACATGCGATCAAGTGGCGCGTTATGGAGAACCTGGATAAATATCTTCCGGAGTTTGAAGCTAACTTCCAGCGCAGAGGTGGTAAAGTGATCTGGGCCAACGACGCTGCAGAGGCACAGAAAGAGATATTAAATATCATCAATAATGCCGGCGGAAAATCTGTAATAAAGTCCAAATCGATGACCACCGAAGAAATTCACCTGAACGAATTTCTCGAGAAAAACAACATCGAATCGCTAGAGAGCGACCTGGGCGAATACATCGTACAGCTGCTTGGCCAGCACCCATACCATATCGTAACTCCTGCCATGCATCTTAGCAAGGAGGAGATCGCTCAGCTCTTTCATGAGAAGTTCGGCACGCCGGTAGACTATACACCGGAGCAGCTCACCCAGAAAGCGCGGGAATTGCTTCGGGACAAGTATCTGACTGCCGACATAGGCATTACCGGAGGTAACTTTCTGATCGCCGATACGGGCAGCATAGCACTTACGGAAAACGAAGGGAATGCCCGGCTTTCCACCACCTTCCCAAAGATTCACATTGCGGTGGTCGGTATCGAAAAGCTGATCCCTTCCATCGCCGATTTGGATTTGTTCTGGCCGCTTTTAGCGAGCCATGGAACCGGGCAGAACTTAACAGTTTACAATACCGTTCTCAGCGGACCCAGAAGAGGTGACGAAACAGATGGCCCGGAGGAGATGTATGTTATACTGCTCGACAACGGCAGAACGAAGCTGCTCGCACAGAAAGACCAGCGCCAGGGACTCTATTGCATCCGCTGCGGTGCTTGCCTGAACGCCTGCCCCGTGTATAAAAATATTGGCGGTCACACCTATAACACTACGTATAGCGGACCAATCGGATCCATCATTACCCCACATTTCCAGGGGATGAAGAACTTTAAGCACCTGAGTTATGCCTCGAGCCTGTGTGGTAAATGTTCTGAAGTTTGTCCCGTGAAGATCGACATCCATAAAATGCTCCTGTTGAACCGCCGCGACGCGGCTTCCAGTGGCAGCAATACAAAAGCCGAGGAGATTGGCTGGAAGATGTGGAAAACAGGAATGCAGCGGCGCTCACTGATGGACAGGTTTGGTGGTCGCATCAAAAACTTTCTTTTGAAATACCTGTTCAGGAAGAAGTGGGGAAAATACAGGGAAATGCCGCTAGTATCGGAAAAGTCCTTTGCTAAGCAGTGGCAGGAACGTCAAAAACTTCAGCAAGAGGATTAAAAAGATAGATCTTTCCGTTGTCCAGGCATGTGCACCTGTAGCGCTTCCGCAAGCGTTCGCCCTTTCTAAACCGTCGGCCGTCTTTGATACTGAACACCGCATCCGGCGGCAGTTCTTCGAGTTTAAACACGCCATCAGCGCTTAAATCATATTTTTTTAACGCTCTTGAAAGCTTAAGGTCGGTGCAACTAGCCGCCGCAGGGTTATTCAGGTAACTTGCTATAGCACGGCTTAGGTCATCAGGGAAAACGTCGCGTTCAAGAAAGGGAGCCATCATCCGCTGAAAGTTGCGCTTCCACTCGCCACCATGCGGTTTAACACGGTTCTTATACTCGTTCCAGGTCACCAAATGAGCAAATTCATGCACCGTTGTCACCAAAAAAGCATAAGGATTCAATGTCCTGTTTACCGAAATCTTATGCCCAAGTCCTTTAAAGGGATGCCGGTAATCGCCAAGCTTCGTAGCCCTGCCCTTCGATATGGTGAACTCACATTGGAAATAATCGATCCATCGTGCTATCATCGGTGCCGCCACCGCCGGCATATGCTGAGCTAAAATAGCAACCTTATCCACACTGCAAGATAACCAATTTACTTCAATAGCTGATAGGCGATCAAACTGGCGAGATAAGCCAGAAGCGTCATATAGGTTAGCTGTATAAGCGGCCACTTCCATGACTTTGTTTCACGATACACTACCGCTACCGTACTCATGCACTGCATAGCAAAAGCATAGAAAAGCATAAGTGAAAACGCAGTTGCAAAAGTAAAGATTGGCAAACCCGTGTCAGGGTCTACCGCGTTTCTCATTTTGTTCCGGATGGTGTCAGTCTCTTCCGCGTCACCCACACTATAGATCGTCGCCATTGTGCCCACAAACGCCTCACGGGCGGCAAAAGAGGTAATTAGTGATATCCCGATCTTCCAATCGAAACCCAATGGCCGTATGGCAGGTTCAATGGCATGCCCCAAAATACCGGCATACGAATTCTCCAGGTACTCGGCAGATTTATCCCGCTCCAGAGTCTCCACTACGGTACTATCCTGGCGAGCCTCCAGCACGGCGTATTTTTGATCTATAGCCTCCATCCTTTCTGAGGGACCGTACGATGCCAGTACCCACAGCACAATAGATATCGCGATAATCACTTTACCAGCTTCAACAACAAAGGTCTTCGACTTCTCATACATGGTATAGATGACATTAGACCATCTGGGCATGCGGTAAACCGGCAATTCCATAATGAAATATGATCTTTCCTTCGCTTTAATCAAAAACTTCATTACCGCTGCCACCACGACAGCTGCCACGATGCTGATTACATACATGCCCATCAAGGTCAGGCCCTGCAGATTAATAAAGCCCCAAACCGTATCTTCTGGCACTACAAGCGATATCAGCAAGGTATAAACAGGCAGACGGGCAGAGCAACTGACCAGCGGGACTACCATAATCGTAATGATCCGGTCCTTCCAGCTTTCTATAGTACGTGCACTCATAATAGAAGGCACCGCGCAGGCCAGACTGCCGATCATGGGCACCACCGATTTGCCACTCAGACCAAACCTTCTCATGATCTTATCCATCATGAATGTCACCCTGGCCATATATCCCGTATCTTCAAGTATCGAAATAAAGGCGAAGAGAATAGCGATCTGCGGGATAAAAATCACCACACCACCGAGACCTGCCAGTACACCGTCGATTAGCAGGCTCGACAGCACGCCTTCAGGCAAATGTGCATGACCATATTCCGTCAGAAACAGAAAAGCACCCTCAATCATGTCCATCGGATATGACGACCAGGCGAAAATTGAATTGAATATGAAAAACAAAAGCCCAATAAAGATCAGGAAACCCCAAACCTTATGGGTTAGCACGGCATCCAGCCTGTCACTGAAAGTAAACTTCCTGGCGGCACCTGTGTCCTTCATCACACCACTTAACACGGTGCCGAGGTACCTGTACCGGGCTATTGTCTCGGCCGCTTGAAGCTTGGCGCTCTCAAAAGCCTGACCACTGCAGATCCCATCAAGTGCAGCATGTTCCTCCTCCGTAAAGATATCCAGGTCCCGATGCTGATGCAGCATCTGTAAGGCCAGGTAGTCGTTGTCTATCTGCAATATCGCCTTCGCCTCCCGGCGCGCCTCAGGTGCCAGAATACTTAGGTCTGCACCCGGCAACTGTGTCGGAATGCGGGTGGTGTTTGCCACGGCCGTTTTCAACTGATCAAGCCCAATATTGCTACGCGCTGAAATCGGGACAACCTGAACACCAAGGCGTTCAGAGAGCTTATCAACATCAATGTCGATCCCCGCACGTTTGGCCATATCAGTCATATTCAAGGCTAGGATAACAGGCACCCCCATATCTGCTACCTGGGTATACAGAAGCAGATTCCGCCTAAGGTTAGTCGCATCTGCCACCACAATAACCACGTCGGGAAAACCTGGATTGTTCCTATCCGCGAGGACCTGCAGTACAATTCGCTCGTCCCTGCTTTTCGGATAAAGACTATAAGTACCCGGCAGGTCGATGATCTCCGCTTTGCGGTCGGCAGACAATTTGCAATAGCCTACCTTTTTGTCGACCGTTATTCCCGGGAAATTACCGATTTTTTGATTAAGTCCGGTAAGGAGGTTAAAGAGCGTAGATTTTCCTGTGTTGGGGTTCCCAACCAACGCTATTTTAATGTATTCAGTCAAAGCTTATTGTTCGATTATGATCATGGACGCCTCACTCTTCCGCAAGCAGAGCTGGTATCCCGCAATGCGGATGGCGACAGGGCAACCCATCGGAGCGAAGCGCTCTATCTCCACCACTTCACCCGGAAGACAGCCCATTTCCATCAGCTTTACTGACATCTCCAGATCTGTAAACGAAATAATTGTAGCCTGTTCACCAGGTTTAAGCTGTGAAAGTTTCATTTGTGCTATACGGAGTTATTTGACAGGCAAGATACCCTTTATCTATAATAAATCCAAATAACGAGACCGCCCGCACCAAGGATGACAGTTTATTTACCGAAAGACCGATAGCTTACCTTCGGACAATCGCAGCCTTGCCTGAACAGACCGCAGCCGTTCAGAACAAACATGAGCAGCGCAAGAAAAATTACCGAATATAATGTTCTCATATCAGGGACTAACTAACTACATTCTTCCGGTGCAACAGCACATAGCTGAACACACCCATGGCAACTCCAAGCATATCACAGCCAAAATCCCACCACTCGGCAGAGCGGTAAGTAAAAACCTTCCACTGAAGAATCTCAATCCCCCCTCCCACAAGCGAAGTGATCACAATGATCTTGAAGATGGTCAGTGAACGGAAACTGTAGCTATGCTGGTGTTTGATCTTACCGTAAAACAGCAATATCGTGAGGATGTAGAAAAAGCCGAGATGGGCAAGCTTATCAAATCCTTCAAAAAAAATGCCCGACCCACCGGTGTCAGGCATTTTCATATTGCAAAATATCAGTATCAGGACCGTCCATATTACAGCCCAGCTTTGATACTTCAATGCTTGCATTTTATTCATTTATCAGGCACCTACCAATGCCTGGTAGCCTTCAGCATTTAACAGGCCATCTACTTCCGACGGATCCGTAAGAGATACCTTCACCATCCAGCCCTGTCCATAAGGATCAGAATTAACCAGTTCAGGATTATCGTTCAACGCAGGGTTTACCTCAAGCACCGTAGCACTAACCGGCATGAACAGATCCGAAACGGTTTTAACCGCTTCCACGGTTCCGAATACCTCGTCTTTACTTACTTCCTCACCTAATGTGTTTACATCGATGTAAACGATGTCGCCAAGTTCGCGCTGTGCAAAGTCAGTGATGCCGATATAGGCCTCGCTACCTTCAACCCTCAACCATTCATGGTCCTTTGTGTACTTTAATTCTGATGGAAAATTCATCTTGTTGTTGTTTAAATATCTCGAGTTTTTTTATGTAAACAGCGGTCAAACCGTGTGTTCAAAGGTAATTAATCTAACACTTTATAACAATCCTAATTAAGGGTAATCCTCAAACTAAATCCAAAGTTGCTATATGCCGTATTGAAGCTCTGAGAGGTATAAGGCCGGGTAACATTCGAATCGTAGAATACCCGGAAATTAAACCGCTGGTTCAGCACATAGTCAACAGTGGGCCGAAGCGTTATGTTCTTTGCACCAGAGGAAACCTCCGCCTCAAGAACATCCGGCCGGTAAATGACCGTTTTATTGTCCCTCAGTGCCACATCAAGCTTAAAGTCCATATTGTTATCCATCTTCAGTCCCGGGAACATTCCGAACGGGAAACGGAACTTGTTGGTACGGTAACCTAAGCCGAAGATCATGTTGTTCTCCGAAAGCTGTGCCAGCTGGCTGTTGGCCAGGCTCAAACCGAGCAGCCTCGACCTTCCGATCTCAAAGTTGGCCGTCAGGTTGCTTTTCAATCGTGCATCAACGCCAATAAGGGGAGCAAACTGTTCTGCAATTGTTACCTGGTTATACTGATATTTAGGCAGGAAGTTCCCGTTCGCATCTCGCGTCCTGGAATATCCGTTCAGCTCCTCGTAACGGATCAGTGTATTGAAACTGTTCACACTATAGGCCGAGCGATACGAATGCCGCAGGTCTATGGAACTGAAACGCTCCCCAAGAAATGGAATTCGCGTAAGCCCGCGATAATTCAAACGCCAGTTGGGCAGAGGCACCGATGGCATGGTATTTAAGCTCACTGAAGAAGCCGGTTTACCTGTATACGCGGCCAGGAACGCTGGTACAACTACATCCTGCGCATCCTTGCTGTATCCGTCGGCAAACCCGCCCCCGCCTGCCGAATTCGGGTTTAATGCACCGAGCCGCTGCGAAATCACCTGCCGGTTTTCCATAAACCGCCCAAAAACTTTCGAAACTGTACTTCCTGTACCATCAGAAAATGCAGTCTTCAGCGAGATAAAAGAGATACTGTAATCACCCGTAGTGTACGGACTCTGATTCTCAAAACCGCCCATCTCAGCGTCGTACCGGAAGTTCGTGGAAAAGTTTCTGGTCTGATTCTTATTCAGAGTAAGTGTGATGGTCAGGTCTCTGAGCGGTTCCAGCAGACTGGTGAAGCTCAGGTCTTCCCGCAGCGTGTTAATGTACAACTGCGACTGAAGCGTATCTCTGGTTAGCCAGCCATGCAGCATTGCTGTGTTTCGAATGTCGCGCTGACTTCCGAAAACAAAACCCAGACCCGGTGCGCCCGTCACATCATCTATACCAAAGAAACTGGAGCCGGGCAGATAGCCTGGTAAAAACGTTCCCTTGCTTTGCGTATAAGCTCCCACAATATTTCGCACACCTGTAAGCAACCCGACGAAAAAGCCCGGCCCTGAGCCATCTGACCCTGCGCGCCTTACAAAGCCAAACTTATTGTATAAACCTGCCAGATTAAGGTTGGGATTAATCTGTATAATCCGCGAATTCTGAATGGTATTTCCCATATCTATGTACGGGTTCCTCAAGGTCGACAACGGCTCAGTCTGCCAGTTAAAAGTTGTACCGTATCGGGTCGCAATGTTAACCCAATTCAGACCCGGGAGCTTGTTTACCGGGAGGTTGTACGTCAGGTTCATATTATGGCTGTAATCCGTGGTGCGACCCAGCCGAAGCAAATTTTGCCACACTGTGTCCCGCTTAGAGCGATCCAGTCTTCCCTCCGGCTCATCAATAATAGAATAATTGGTGGCATCGAAGTCTAGTGTCATCGACCTCGACAAATTCCAGGAGATGCCATAAACCCGTGTAACCAGGAAATTCTTGTTGAAAGTCGTGTTCACCGGAATATAGTTTGCCGGATCATTATTACGCAGACTGTTCTCAGAATAATACCGGTCCAGATCGATCCTGAAATTTATGGAATTCGGCAGCAAACTGAAATTGAACTCTTTAAGCAACGCAAGCATATTAGATTTAATGATGCGGTCAAAGGGTTGATAATTGCGCGACTGGCCGGAATAATTATAGGCCAGTGATGCTCTGTAAGTATGCTGCACACTGTGCTGATTGATGAAATCGCGGTGCAGGTACTTCGTCTGTGCATAGCTCACGTTCAGGTTCTCAACATCCCACAACCGCGGATTTCTTTCCAAGTCCGTCCGCTCCTTCCTCACATTATTAAAGCTGATGCTGTTTCGGGTGGTATAGTCCTGTGCATAGTTCAGCACCTCCTTCTTTTCTTCCTTCGTCGCACCCTCAAGCGAGTTCTTCAGTTCAATATCCGGCGTCCTCGGATCAAACTGCGGTGTGCTCACCTGACTTGAGTAGCTAACGAACATAGGAATCTTAATTCCCGTCTTTTTGGGTAGCAGCATCCCCAGCTCCATGCTGGACGAGACGTCAAAAAACACGTGATCTGCCCGGTTTCGTTCACTCACGCGTTTCTCAATCGAGCCAAATCCTATGGTCGATTTGCTTCCGGAAATATTAACATCTGCAAAATCCGCCAGCTGCGCATTCATCCGTGCATTTGCGGCCCATCCTCCCCGCTCGTCAAATTCCGTAAGCCGCAGCTCATTAAACCACACAAGCGCATTCTTATCCAGTCCGTCGTCGCTCCCGGTGCCGGTCCGCAGGGGGTTTTTAACGCCAAGCATATAAACCCTCACCTTGCTCATGTCGGGCTGACCTTTAATGGTAATGGTTCGCCCGTTTTCCACATAGTCGAAAGGAACGTTCACGGGCCATGGCTGCCCGCCGAGCAAGGCCTTGTTCCTGGCCAGTTTGGCATGCTGGAAAGATTCCAGCTCGATGTCCACCTTGTTCTGCTGCGGCCATATGGCGTCCGGATCACTTGTCCCCGGCTGCGTTACCCGGAGGGGCAGTGAATATTCGTAATAATTATCCTGATTGTCGGTGCCTATCCGCAAAAAAGCACTCAAATCGCCGTCGCTTAATATACCGCTACCCAGTGCTTCGGCGTGGATAAACATTTCCAGACGCCGGTACGATCTGAAATCATTGATCGCCGTTTTAAATGCCGCCCTTCCATAGCCATCACGCAAATTTCTCACAGTAAGCGCGAGCGATTGTTCATTCTGACGCGCATCCCCCCTAAAATCGGTAAGGTTACGCTCCCGTTCTATGCCCGGTGGCACCACGTAAGGGATCGGGCTACGCTTACCATTTTCCTCGATATTCACGGTTGCCACCTCTATGGTTGAGTTATCAGGCGCTGCGGGAACCAATGCCTGATCGGCGATAACTTTATCTCCCTCATTGGCTGCGTTATACTGCCGCCATTCTCCACGGATCAGTTGAATCTTGCCAAACCGCAAAATTGCAGTATCTGCAAAATTGGTCATAAACATACGTATAAAGCGTATCGACTTAAAATCGGGGATATTGCCCACGCGCTGCTGGTACTGTGCCAGTGGGATCCTGATCTGGTACCAGGTAACAGGCTGGGTTGAACCGTTGGCCAGCTTCACCTGCGACGTAACCTTATCGGTAATAAAGTTTTGCCCCACCATCAGATCGCCGGGACGCATCGACACCTTGTACTGGAAATACTCGTCACTCTGCGTCATGTTGTTATCGCGATTTACATCCTCGCCATCAGGCAAAGAAGTCGAGGCTGAATTCTCCACACCAAAGTCCTGTTGCGACTGCTGAGGTGTTTTGGAATTTCCTTCTGTCCCGTTATAGCGTTGGTAGCGTCGCAATATCCCCGCGTTTTCCTGGTCAAGCGCTCTCGATCTGTAATAGGAGTAGTCGTCCGATGAAGGATCGCTATCCAGGGCGGCAGCCGCATCCGGATTTAACTGTGCTTTGATCTGATTGATCTGGGCCGCAAACTTAATACGCTCCTGTTCACTGCTCAAGCCGTCAAGCCCAACGTCCTGTAATCTTCTGGCTTCAGGATCATTGTCGAATGCCTGCACTACTGGCTGTAGCTTAGGCACCCTTCCCCAATTGGTCTCGTCGTACTTAGACGGGTCGGCGTTTGCAGGCAGGCCGTTTTCGAGCGACTTCCGCCCGTCTTTTAAAATATCCTCAGAAAGATTGCCCAAATTGAAGTACAGGTCCCCGCCTTCCGAATTCGGCTTATAAATAAAGGGATCCATGACCCAAAGCTCAATGAATTCGATGTTCAGCGCTTCAAAATCGTTTGTTTCAATTCTGCGAAACAAACCTCCCCATCTCGAGCGCGGATTATTCAGTGAGCCATCAGCATTAAAGCCCGTTGTGCTGAAATTGTATGGCCCCCTTACCTTAGGATAAAAGGCAATGTCCAGTGTCGGCAACATCACCGGCTGGCCCGTTGCGATCTCTTTAAACGGAAACACCTCCTGCTCTATGATCTCCCTCACATAGTGGTTAGAAAGCTCATTCCGGTTCCCCCGGATACCCGCCGGGATTTCACCGCCGCCCCTGCCATAGAACAATGGATCGATATTGTAAAAAGCGATCCGGGCCCTGTTATAGCCGTAAGCCAGATCGTTCACCAGTTGCGATTCGGGGAAAAGCTGGGGGGTGCCCGACAACTGCCAGGCAATGGAGCTTTTTAGATCTATTATCGACCTCGAACCCTCAAAATCATCTAAATAACTCACCCCTCCGGCTTTCCCCGCGAAATTCAGTGCGCGCGGATGGCCGGGCATCAGCTGGGCAAACTCTCCCGCGAAAGTAATGCTTGAAGGAGCCTTAGTAGAAATCAGGGGGAGCCTGTCGATCAGCCTCGTCAGAAACCTGGAGTTGGAACTGTAATTCAGGTCCATCCCCCAGATCGTATTCGATATTGGTTCCTCGCCTATGTTTACTTTGGGTGTAAGCGGCTTCTCCGTCAGATTCATGAGCGTACCGCCAATATTCCATTTATTGTTCACCCGGTAATCGAGCCGCGTACCGAAAAGCGAGCGTTGCTGAAGTCCGAACAATTCATTGTTCTCCGTCGAGATCCGGACCGGCTGGCCCGACAACAGCACGCCCGTGTTCAGGATTTTGACCCGGCCGCCCTGGTAGTCTACCGTATAGTCGACCCCTTCCTGAAGCGGGATGGTGCCTGAAAATACACGTACCGAGCCCTCTGGCACATTTATAGAATTCAGGCTAAACTCAGATGATATATCTGACTGGTAATTACCTTTGATGATATACCTGTTCTGGCGCGTAAACAACTGCTGCGCGATGACTTTCGTCGAGTCATAAAGGGCGGGATAAGTATACCTGTCTATAAGCGCCTGTTCAGAGGGCAGGAACTGATCGGCCAGATCCTTGCCAAAAGGTTCAATGACAGGAAAAATAATCCTTCCATTAAAAGGATCTATGGTTATATATCCGTTTGTCATATTCGTGACCAACGACGTATTGCTGCTCCCCGACGCCGCTGTCCCCGGGGCAATCGCCGACGAGGTCTGCGCAGTGTTTGAACGTGGGTCAAAAGGCTTGTTCTCGGCTTCAAAATCAAATATCCCGTCCGGTTTCAGTTCATCCTGCTGATTCAGCCGGTCAAGCCCAAGCACCTGAATCCATTGCTTATCCCGCAACGGTCTGTTATCAGCATCCAGACGCTCGCCTTCGGTAATCACGGGCCTTTCCACGCCGCTGGCCTCATCTATACGGAAAATATCCAGTCTGAAATTCTGGGGACTGATCTGGTATCCTCCGATCGCGTAGATATTTTTCATCATTAAATCCCAGGTCGGCAGACTGGTCTTCGTCGTTTCATTCTTAAGAAGCTTTGCAAACAGCACGTTAGGTGTAGCCTGATCGTAAGGAACATCGGTGGAAAACTCACCCACCTGGTACTCCACCCCGTTATAGGTATAGCGATAGGCAACCGCCAAAACCTCGTCGGCATTCAATGCATTATTCAACGAGATATAACCCAGTTTCGGGTGAAAGGTAAACTCCCGGTCGGCAAGCTTCCGGGCATACGTAAGCTTCGCGAAATTGTCTGTACCTCCTGTTCCCTGAAAATAAGAGAGTGCAGCGTTCGAGTTCGCTTGTCTGGCATCTGCTGGTAAATTCTCAAGTAAATTGTTGGACGACCTTGGAAACAACGGATTTGAAAACCCGGAAGGTAAAGCGGTATAACCGGCCCCGCTTACCAGAGTAGTGTTAAAGGGGCTGTTCTCGCCGAGGTCAATCAGCGCGAGTATATCTCTCGAATCCTGCGTCGTACCCGCCTTGTTAGTGATCCAGACTTCAATTTTCGTGATAATAACGTTGGATGTGATCACCGGCGCCGTAGCCAGTGCCCGGTTATAATTGTTGCGAAAGTACTGGGCCAGGAAGAAATGTTTATTAGCCTCATAGTTATCCCCGGAGATACGGAACTCGTTTTGCTGGGCCCCATTATTAATCACAATCTCCCTTGATTGCGATTTCTGCTGACTGAATATGGTGTTTACACTGAGCCTTCCAAACTGCAATTGCGTTTTTACCCCAAAGAGCGCCTGTGTTCCCGTAATTAGTGTAGTGTTTAGCGGCAGGCTCACATTTCCCGCCTCAATTTTCTTGATGATATCGTCCTCGCCACCTGTATAGTCTATCTTGATCCGGTTTTCGAAATCAAACTGAGCCTCGGTGTTATAGTTCATGTTCACCTTCAGTTTGGTCCCGATATTTCCGATCACATCCATCTGGATGCGCTGGTTAAAATCGAAATTTCCCTGAACGCGCTGGCGCTCATTAAACAGCGGGTTCTCATTTCTGTTGATCCGCCCTAAAAAAGTCAGCTCGGCTTCACCGCGCGGCTGAATATCAATCGTATTTCCACCAAAAATACGCTCAAAAGCCTCACTGTTAACTTTAAGGCTCGGTATCACGCCTGTCCTGCGCACCTCAGCTACCTCCCTGTCCGACAGTCGCTTCCAGTTCTCCCGCTTGATCTCGCTTTCCAGCAGGCGCTGGTACTCCGTAATGCTTAAATACTGTGGCAGTCCGAATGCCCGGCCGCCGATAAGCTGCCTGATGACATAACGCTTGTTGGCCGCATCGTATTCAACCTGACGGGTAATATTACCCGGAAGGGGAGCAAAAGGCTTGCTGAGCGAACCTATGCCCAGTAGCCGCCTTTCTCTGAGGCCAAAGGTGTTCTTTAAGGTATCTGAGGTCACCCGCCCGGGACTAACCTGAGCGCGAAGCAGCCCGGAACCGCCAATAGCTAATAAAAGAAAGATCAGCGCTAACCTTTTCAAGGATAAAACAATTAAAGATTCTTCAAAGCCAACTTGATCATTTGCTCTACCAGTAAATCCTTCCCATGTACCTTTTCAACTGCCACAAGGGCCTTCTCCGATGCCGGCTTCGAAAAACCAAGCATAACCAGCGCAGCGATGGCCTCGTCCTTTACAGAATTCCTTACCGGGGCGGCCATGAGCGAGCCGCTACCCTCCTTTTTCAACTTATCCTGAAGTTCCAGAACAAGACGCTGGGCCGACTTTGCACCTATCCCCTTAATACGTTGTATAAGCGGAAGATCTCCCTGAATAATAGCCGCCTGGATCTCTGTCGGTGTAATCGATGAAAGCATCATCCTGCCCGTGTTAGGTCCAATACCCGATACCGAGATGAGGTGAAGGAACAACCGCCGCTCATCCTCATCGGCAAACCCGTAAAGTGTGTGTGCATCCTCCTTTACATGCAGCCAGGTATATATTTTACATCGCTCACCCTCGGGCAAACTACTGTATGTACTCAGGGAGATATTTATGTGGTAACCCACGCCGCCGGCTTCCACCACCACATAAGCAGGGCATTTAAAAGTCAGCTTCCCATCGATATATGCAAACATGTTATTTTCTGGAAATTCTTTTCAAAAGCCCCCCTCTGTCCGATGTCGCGTCAAGTTTCTTCTCCTGGGCATCCACAACAGCGATGGTCACCATGTTAACGATCTCCCTCACCGAGCTTCCCAGTTGCACAATATGAACAGGTTTTTTCAGTCCAAGCAAAATAGGGCCTACAGCTTCTGCTTCGCCGAGCTCCTGCAGCAGTTTGTACGCAATATTGCCCGATTCCAGGTTTGGAAATACCAGCGTATTTGCCGGCGCATCAGCCAGCCTGCTGAACGGAAAATTATCCTTAAGCATGAGATTGTTTATGGCAAAGTTGGCCTGCATCTCGCCGTCAACGATCATTTCCGGGTGACGGTCATGCAGGATCCTGACAGCCTTCCTTACTTTTTCAGGTACCGGACCATCATTAGATCCGAAATTGGAATAGGAAAGCAGTGCAATCCGGGGTTGTATGTTAAACTTCCTCACCGCCCGTTCCAACAGCAACGTGAGGTCTACAAGCTCCTCCGCCGTCGGGTCCACGTTTACTGTGGTATCGCCAAAAAACACCGGACCCTTACGGGTGATCATCATATACATACCCGCAACCCTGTTCACACCTTCCTGGGTACCGATCACGCGCAATGCAGGCTTAATAGTAGCCGCATAGTTCTTCGTCAGGCCAGACACCAGCGCATCCGCCTCCCCGAACTCCACCATGGACGCCCCGAAATAGTTTCTGTCGCGCATGAGCTTGGATGCTTCCGAAGAAGTAATGCCCCGCCTTTGCCGCTTGCGGTAAAGCGCTTCAGCATATTTGCTCAACCGTTCAGTCTCCGCAAAATTATCTATGATTTCCACACCCTCAAGGTCAAGCTCATTCTCGTCGATGATCTTTTGGATCGCCTGTTTATTGCCAAGCAATATCGGAACCGCAATATTCTCATCCTTTACAATTTGGGCCGCCTTTAAAATCTTATAATTGTCAGCCTCTGCGAAAACAATACGCTTAGGGTCAGACTTAGCCCGGTTGGTCAATGCACGCATAATGGCGTCGTCTCCGCCAAGCCGGCGTTTAAGCTCCTCCTCATAGGCATCCCAATCAGAAATAACCTTACGTGCAACGCCCGACTCAATCGCCGCCTTAGCCACTGCTATCGATACATTCGTCATAAGCCGCATGTCCATCGGCTTGGGTATAATATAGTCTTTACCAAACTTGATGTTGTTTTGATTGTAGGCCATGTTCACCGCTTCAGGCACCGGCTTCCTTGCCAGTTCAGCTATAGCCCGCACCGCCGCAACTTTCATCGCTTCGTTAATTCCGGTAGCACGAACATCCAGTGCCCCCCTGAAGATATACGGGAAACCAAGCACATTATTCACCTGATTAGGATAATCAGACCGGCCCGTGGCCATGATGATATCCTTACGGCTCGACACAGCAAGGTCATAAGCAATTTCCGGATCAGGGTTAGCCATCGCAAATACAATCGGATTCCGGGCCATGGATTTCAGCATTTCTTCTGTCACACAGTTACCTGACGACAAACCAATGAACACGTCAGCATCCTTCATCGCGTCGGCCAGGGTCTCCAGTTTTCTGGACGTAGCAAATTCTGCCTTAATTTCATCCAGGTTGTCACGTTTGTCCGTAATCACGCCAGAACGGTCGCACATCACGATATTCTCCTTCTTCGCGCCCAAAGATACATACAGACGCGTGCAGGAAATCGCTGCCGCACCGGCACCGTTAACAACGATCTTTACCTTATCTATTTTCTTCTTTTGCAGGTCGCAGGCGTTCAGCAGCGCAGCTGCCGAAATAATCGCTGTGCCGTGCTGATCATCATGCATCACCGGGATGTTCATTTCCGCTTTAAGCCTGCGTTCTATTTCAAAACACTCAGGCGCCTTAATGTCCTCCAGGTTTATGCCTCCGAAAGTGGGCTCCAATGCTTTAACGATGTTTACGAACTCGTCAACATTTTTAGTATCCAGCTCAAGGTCGAACACATCAATATCGGCGAATATCTTAAACAACAAACCCTTACCCTCCATCACAGGCTTACCCGCTTCCGGCCCAATGTCGCCCAGCCCCAGTACCGCGGTACCATTGCTGATCACCGCAACAAGATTTCCCTTGGCGGTATATTTATATACTTCTTCTTTTTTATCCGCTATCCTCAAACAAGGTTCTGCAACCCCGGGTGAATATGCAAGAGTTAAATCCCTTTGAGAATTGGTAGGCTTAGTTGGCACTACCTGTATCTTCCCCGGCCTGCCCTGCGAATGATAATCAAGCGCATCCTGTCTCCTGTTAATTTTGCTCATAAAACCTCTTGAATATAAGGCGTCAAAGTTACAATTCTTTTATATAGGGATAAAATGAAATGCGCCATTACGGCGCATGGAATGAAATGAATAATCTAGCTCTTGAGTGGCGACCTGTCCGCCTGCTCCTCGTCAGGAGGGTAAACCTTCAACTTCTGTCCGGGCACGATCACGGTGCTTTTCAGCTTGTTCCAGACCTTTAGATCCTGCACCTCCACGCGATACTTATCTGCTATTAATCCCAAACTTTGACCCTTGGCTACTTTGTGGATTCTGTAACCTGGACTCGAGGCAAAGACCACCTTACGCTCGTTGTCTCCTCCCCCGTTCAGCACCTCATATACTGCGGCATAATCCCTCACAGCAATACGAGGAACCACCACACGTCGCGGTACGTTCATCGTGCCATTCACAATCTTCTTTTTGTACGACGGATTCAGTATCAGCAGATCTTCTTCAGGTACTGCAAGGGCCTGAGCCAGTTTCGGGAGCGACACGAAATGATTTACGTGAATGGTGTCTGCCTGCCGTGCCAATGCCGACGGCTTAACCTCAATCTCATGTTTCTTCCAGCACTTCATCATATATACCGTCGCGATAAAGGCCGGCACATAATTCCTGGTCTCCTGCGGAAGAAACTTCCGAACCACCCAAAAATCATTCGACTCCGCTTTCTCCATGGCGCGTTTCACGCCACCCATCCCGCAATTATACGCCGCTATAGCAAGCAGCCAGTCGCCGAGTTCTTCAAAAGCATCTCTGAAATACGCAGCAGCGGCATAGCTCGACTGCACAGGGTCCTTGCGCTCATCCACATAATTGTCTATGCCCAGCCCGTAGCCCTTTGCGGTGGCATACATAAACTGCCACAAACCTGTAGCTCCTACCCTCGACACGGCATGCGGGTTCAGCGAAGATTCGATGATCGGCAGGTATTTGATTTCATCAGGAATATCGTAGCTCTTCAGCGCCCGGGAAAATATAGGAGAATAATAATCAGACAGCCCCAGCATCTTGCCCATCATGTCTTTACGGCCGGCGTAGATATCTATGTACTCCTGCACATACTCATTGTACGTAAGGGGAACCATATGCTGGATAGAATCCAGGCGGTTTTTCAAAAGATAGTTGTAAGAGGCAAACCGTGGCTGCTCTTCCACTTCGGGAATAGCGGTGGTATCCGTTAAGAGAGGCATCTGCTGGGCCGACACAGAAAAACTGATAAAAGCCAGTAAGCAATAAGATACTTTAAGTATTTTTTTGTTCATAGGCACTTGGTGCTTAGCTTGTTTAGTTTGGGCCGGCAGGGTCCGACAGGTATTCATGGGCAAACGACAGCAGACTTTCTTCCTGAAAGCGGCCGGCCATTAACTGAATACTTAACGGCAGATTCTGCTGATTATTGCCCAGCGGCAAAGCTATTGCCGGAATGCCCGTTAGCGAGGCCAGAACCGTAAAAATATCGGCCATATACATTACCAGGGGATCCGCTGTCTTTTCACCTATTTTAAATGCTGGTGTGGGTGCCACCGGCAAAACCAGCAGATCAAAACTGGTCAGCAATTTTTCCATGCGTTCGCGGATAAGCTGCCTTACCTGCTGCGCCTTTTGGTAGTAAGCATCATAATAACCGGCGCTTAACACAAAGGTGCCGAGCAATATCCTGCGCTTCACTTCCTCCCCAAAACCCTCTGCTCTGGAGCGCTTATACAGTTCATTCAGGTTTCCGGCCTCCATATTCCTGTAGCCGTAATGCACGCCGTCATATCTCGACAGATTAGAAGATGCTTCGGCGGTAGTGAGTACATAATAGGCAGGCACCAGGTACTCTAAAAGGTCGAAGGAAACATACTCCACACTGTGTCCCTGTGCTGTGAAGCGGTCTACAGCCTTATTTATCGCAGTCCGAACCTCAGGGTCCAGCGCCTCACTGTCCAAAGTTTCCTTCAGCACAGCAATTTTCCTCTTCGTGTTCTTATTCAGCGACGCGGTGTAATCAGGCACAGGAAGCTGAGAGACCGTACTGTCATGAGCATCCGCGCCCGCAAGCACTTTTAGCAGTAGCGCCGCATCGTATACCGAAGAAGTAATGGTTCCAACCTGGTCAAAAGAAGAGGCGTAAGCAATAACGCCATACCGGGAAATGCGTCCGTAAGTCGGCTTCAGGCCGATATTCCCGCAGAAAGCCGCCGGTTGCCTTACCGAGCCGCCGGTATCCGTGCCCAGCGCACACAGGCACATATCTGCCTGTACCGCTACAGCCGAACCACCTGAAGAGCCGCCCGGTACGCGCGATTCATCAGCAGCGTTTCGCACGGCACCGAAAAAAGAGGTTTCGTTCGAACCGCCCATAGCAAACTCGTCGCAGTTCAGGCGACCGATGATTACGGCGTCCTCACTAAGAAGACGCTCAACCACTGTTGCCGAATACGGCGAAATATAATTTTCGAGCATCTTAGAGGATGCCGACACCTGGTGATCCTTATAGCAGATATTGTCCTTAATACCGATAACCATTCCCGCAAGTCTGCCTGCGGTACCCGCATCAATTTTTTTCTGCACTGCCCGGGCCTGCTCGGCCGCAGAATGAAAAAACACCTCATTAAACGCATTAAGGTGTTCATTCTGGGCTATTTGCTCCAAATAGTGGCTAAGCAGGGCAGGTACGCTAAGTTCTCCTTGCGCAATAAGGCCCTGTATCTCTGTCAGGCAGCTATACTTCTTATTCAAACCAGGAAAAGACTTATCTGATGTTCGATTGGTTCTGATCTGCTTTCTCTGAACTGTCTACACCGTCTTTACCTTCTTTAAATTCCTTCATCCCCTTACCCAGACCGCGCATCAGCTCAGGTATTTTCTTGCCGCCGAAAAGTAAAAGCAAGGCTACAATAATCAGGGCAATCTCTCCGCCACCTAAACCAAAGGCTGCTATTGTTGTGTTTAACATAATATTTCTTGTTAAGAATTTGTCTTTTCTGTATCTGTTGAGGTGTCCGTCTGCGTATAACTTCTGGACATCGGCATCGTATTCGGAATACCTGTCTCCACCGCAGGAGCAGGCTGCTCAAAAGCTTCTTCTTCCACGTCCTCTTCCGTAGCCTGAGAAGTGTCTGCCTCCGACACATCCTCCTTCGCCTCCCGGATCATCTCATCTATATCTTCCTTGATGCTTACCGCATTAATATTTCTGTGAATCTCACGCTTTACGTCGTCAGAAGCGTCTTTAAATTCCCGGATACCCTTGCCAAGTCCCCTGGCCAGCTCAGGCAATTTTTTACCGCCAAACAACAAAAGTATGGCAGCAACAATCAGCACCATCTCTCCTCCGCCTATATTCAGGAATTCAGCTAACGTTCCTATGTACATTGTTCCTCGCTATTTTGATTGTATTTGCAAATATAGTGTTTTTTAACCAGCCAGCTTTTACTTGGCAATCCATGCCTCAGGATTTTGCGCGGCCATACCCCGTCTTATCTGGAACTGAAGCTGGGGTGTTCCGTCCGAATTAGCCACAGTTCCGATGGTCTGCTTTGTGGAAACTTTATCGCCGCGCGACACGCTCACGGACTTCAGGTTGGAATACACGGTAAAGTAAGCCCCGTGTTTAATCAGGACATAATACCTGCCCAGTTGCGAGTCTACTGCACTTACCACCCCTTCAAATACGGCACGTACCGCAGCGCCTTCGGCGGTCTCAATATTTACACCGTCATTGGTATAACTGGCCTGGCCTTCCTTGTGAACACCAAACCTCTCTGTGATAATTCCAGTAGCCACAGGCCATGGCAGTGATCCCCGGTTTCCTTCAAACTGTGAAGACAAACGTGCTGATTCAGGCGTAGCTGTCAGATAGCCACTGCTTGTCTTAGGCTTAGCCGTAGGCTCTGGCGCTTCCCTGTTCTCTGCTTTGGCTTTTGCTGCCGCTGCGCGGGCTTCTTCTTCCTCCCGTCGTTTTGCAGCCTCAATTTCACGCGCTATAGCTGCACGTAAACTTCGTTCAACCGCAGCTTGCGTCCGTTGTCTGGCCGCTATATCCTGTTTAATCTGTTTCTCCTGTTTGCTGTACTGATTGAGCACCTTAGATTGCTCCGATTTATTTTTGCCGAGTTTGTTACGCTCGCTCTCCTGCTCTTTCAGCAAATTACTTTTCTCTTTCAAACTCTTGTCGAGCGTCACGATCCGGTAGTTGAGATCCTTCTGCTTGCCCTGGATATAATCAGCCTGTTTCTTCCGGTATTGCCCAAATTGCTGAAGGTATTTGATCCGCTTATACGCCTGGTTAAAATCCTTTGCCGCAAAAATGAACATCATTTTATCATAAGCATTCCGGTTTCGCTGGGCAAAGCGGATCATGCTGGCATATTCTTTTTTCAGTTGGCCCAACTGACCTTTCAGGTTAGTGACGGCATTTGTATTTTCATGGATTTCGTTGTCCAGATTCTTTATTTCTGAGTTGATCAGCGATATCTTGTTCTGCATGAGCCTGATCTTAGCGTTCAGCGCATTGATCTGGCTCAGCGTAAGGCGCTTTTTCTTCGCTGCCTCTGCGGCGTTTTTTTGTAGGAGATTAATTTCCCGCTGAATAGCCTCCTTCCTCCGTTTCAATTCTGCACTGCTTTGCCCGAAAGCTGCAGACCCACACAACATGAGCACAAAGAGAATAAGTAATGGATATCGCTTCATTCCACCAAAAGTATGAAAAATCAATTTATTACCTCAAACTTGCCGGGAACATTAAACGGAAACTCCAGCGGTACGTTGCCCTCAATCTTCGAATATTCCAGCTGGACACCGATGGTCTGCTTTCCGGCCATAGAGTTTATTTTCAAAGCGGTCGGGAACAGCGTCTGCCCGATTTCCTGATACTCCCCGTAAGTTACCTTCAAACCCTGCCCGCTTTTTAACTCGTTCAGATGCTGCGCTGCTACCTTAAAGAGTGTATTAAAGCCGCTCCGGTACACCAGGTCCTCGCGCTGTCCCTTTAGTACCCAAACCCCGTTTTCCTGATTGAGGCTTGCTTCATTGGTCATAAAGCCTGTAATGGTATTGCCCAGGAGGATCGACTGCAGCAACTGGAAGTCCACCGACTTGCCGGTAAACCTATGTATATAATTAAAAGGCTTTTTAAGATAGACGCTTTGCAGGTTATTCCGCACCTTAATGCTATCAGGAGTGATCAGTGCCCGCGCCACCTCAATGCCGGCGAAGGCGGTCAGGCTCACCCAGATCCTTTTGTCCTTCTCCATGCGGATGGTCATATTTACATTGCTGCTGTTGCCATTGATGTCCATGCTCGCACGTGCCTTCAGCGAAAGCGTATTGAAGTCAGCATCCTTACTCTGCAGAAGGCGCAAAGTTTCCGCCCTACCGTCTGGAGCCGCCACAACAGTATCTGCACGAGGCACTGTCACTACAGCTTTTTTGGTTTTACATCCTGCTGCCAGTACCACCACCAGCAGGAGCAGCAAGCTATTTAATTGATTTCTTTTCATTGATCTTCTTCTCCAAATCCAAATACACTTTATTTTCCGAATCAAACTGCAGGGCCGATTTAATACGATCCAATGCCGGTTTCAGGTCCCCTTCCCTGAAAAGCGCCAGGGCAGCATAATAATAAAGCACTGCCTGGTTCGGGTATAAGCTTAACGCATCTTCGCTGCTTTTAATTGCCTGGCTGTACAGACCCAGCCCGATCTCACTTTGCAGTTTACGCTCCCAAACCTTAAACTGCCCCTTACCTGCTGCAAGAATCGCGTTAAATTGCACCAGCGCCGCCGCCAGGTCGCCCTGTTTATATAGCTGCTCCCCGGCCGCCATATCCGGCGCCACCGTATTTTTGGGCAACTGCGGATGAGCAATGTCAGGATGCATATCTTTAGCACTTACACGTGCCCTCGCTTTGGTAAGGGCCTCCGACGAACCAAACTTCTTCTCGAGTTCGTCATAGCCGTCCATAGCCGCCTTGGTATTTCCCGAAAGCAGCAAGGCATTTGCCCGGTCAAAGTAAAAAGAGTCGTCGTTGGGCGAAAGCCGGATCAGCTCGTTAAAAACGTCAATAAGGCTAAGCATATCACCTTTCCGCTTATACAATTCAGCAAGCAACTTCCAGTACCAGACATTATTCCGCTCAACCGACGTTGCCCGCCGTATCGCCAGCTCAGCCTCGGGCAACCTGTTCTGTCTGAAGTTAAGCACAGCCAGTTCGTAATACGCCGCCGCATGGTTCGGGTCCATCGCTATCACCTTCTCAAAACGCTCGGCAGCACGCGGATAATCCTCATTAAGCTTTTCCCGAAGCCCAGCGAAAAACAAGTCCTTAATAGCCGTTGTGTCCGGCAGCAACATCCGCGGTTGCTGCGCGCGCGCAGCAGCTGTCCATGTCAGCTGACACACGCCAAAAATCCCTGCTATCAAATATGCCTTTCGCCCCATTATGTTATATTTTACCTGCCGGTATGGCCGTAACCCCCCGCCCCTCTTGCCGTATCACTCAGTTCATCCACCAGGTTCCATTCCACTGTTTCATGGCGGGCCACTACCATCTGGGCAATCCGCTCACCGTCGTTTACCACAAAATCGGTGTCCGAAAGGTTCACCAGCAATACTTTGATCTCACCGCGGTAATCCGCATCTATCGTCCCCGGAGCGTTTACAATGCTGATGCCATGCTTATAAGCCAGCCCGCTTCTCGGCCTGATCTGTGCCTCATAACCTACCGGCAGTTCAATATGTATACCCGTTGGAATCAGCACACGCTGCAAAGGTTTAATGGTGATTGCAGATTCAACAAAGGCCCGCAGGTCCATTCCCGCTGCATGTGCCGTTTCGTATTGTGGCAAGGCATGGGAAGAATGGTTAATAATACTAATGTTCATATCACTTCTTTAAAAGGCTCATCACCGTTTGTTTTTCAAAATAAACGGCCGCGCCGATAAACAGCAGCAGCAGTCCGTTTCCAATATAAATATTTCTGTCAAATACCCAGAAAGAAAGTACAACGAGCACAACGGCCGTACACAGGTAAGCCAGGATCTTTTTCAGGTCGTACGGTATCGGATAGTTGCGCTGCCCCAGCACATAGGAGATCACCATCATTAGAAAATAGGCCAGCAGGGAAACCCAGGCCGAACCCATATAACCGTATTCCGGCACCAGTAAAAAGTTAAATACGATGGTAGCCACGGCGCCAACCACCGAAATATACAGCCCGTAGCGTGTCTGGTCCGACAAGCGGTACCAGACCGACAAATTCATGTAGATTCCCAGACAAACATAGCCAAGCAACAGGAAGGGAACCGCGCCAAGGCCCGACCAGTATTCGCTGTTAATGAAATATTTCAGCAGTTCTATGTTGGCCACCAGGCCGACAAAAATGATGGCCAGGGCTATCGAAAAATAATTGAGGATGACCGCGTAGGTTTGCCGCGCATTGGCGTTTTTAGCGTGACTGAAGAAAAAGGGTTCGGCACCCAAACGGAAAGCCATGTTGAACAGGCTCAGGAACACTGCAATCTTGCAAACCCCGCCGTAAACACCCAGATCATGATCAGACACCCCAAGTTTACTGATGATCATCTTATCCAGGTGCTCATTGATCACGAAGGAAAGATTGGCCACAAGCACAGGCCAGGAATACGAAAACATACTGGCAAACAAAGCCCGGTCAAACCGCAGCTGCAATTTCAGCAGTTCGGGCAGCAGCATAAAAAAGGTCACCGAACTGGCAATAAGATTCGCAATAAACACATAACCTACCCATTCCGTGCGGTACCAGGAAGCAAACCAATGCCCCGTCGCCCCGCCCGTTCCTATGATCAACGGGATACCAAAAAGGAAGAAGAGGTTAAAGCCGATAAAACACCCAATATTCACAAACTTGATAATGCTATATCTAACCGGCTTTCCGTCGGCTCGTACCCGCGCAAAGGGGATCACGCATATGGCGTCCACAAACAGCACCCAGATCACTGAGCGAACATATGTTTTGTAATCTTCAAGCTGCGTAGCACTTTCTGCAAGATAGCTGGCCACCGGGGTGGTAAACACAAGGCCGGTCACCAGAAAGAGGAGTGAAATGAATGCAATACAGAAAAAGGCATTGTTATAAACCTCCTGCCTCTTTTCCTCATGCTTGTTCAGGTAGCGAAAAAAAGTAGTCTCCATTCCGAAGGCCAGAATCGCATTGAGCAGGGAGGCAGACGCATACATCTTCGTAAAAATGGCATAAACCCCCGGTTTGAAGACATCCGTAAAGAGGGGGGTCAAGATAAAATTGAACAGCCTGGAAACCATGGTAGAGATACCATAAATTGCTGTCTGCCCCAGAAACCGCTTTAATGCCCCCATAACTATTTTTTAAGGATCACAAAATCCTTATAATTTTTAAGCTCACCTGCCGTCACGGTACATGCCTCCACCCTCGCACGGTCCGGACCATCCTCGCACCATTCCACAAAAGTGTCCAGTGCCCACTGATCACCTTCAGCCTCTATATAAACGGACCCGTCTGATTCATTTCTTACCAGCCCCTTAATGCCGGCCTGATCGGCTACATACTTTGTCGTTTGCCGGTAGCCTACGCCCTGCACTTTGCCTGTTACCCGTATGGCAATATGTTGTTTTGTCATAAATTCATTAATCTGTTCTTTTCCCGCAAAAACTCCGCCCACATATCCTCAAGAATTCGCGCGGCCGGCCGCACCTCTTTAAGCATGGCGGCTACCTGACCGATCTCCAGCTCACCCTCCTCCATATCGCCCTCAAACATCCCCAGTTTGGCACGTGCGCGACCCAGCAACTGTAGCAGCGTGGTCGAATCCGCCCCCTCGGCCTCCGCCTGTGCCACCGCATCAGCAAAAGTATTCTTCAGCAGGCGCACGGGCACCAGCTTCTTCATGCGCAGCCGCGTGTCACCTTCGCCTGAAGCCACGATCCTGTCTTTAAAGGCCGGATGCGCGGAAGACTCCTCTGCTACCGCAAAGGCAGAGCCCACTTGCACCGCCTCTGCACCCAGCGCCATTGCCGCCAGCATCGCACGGCCGCTGCCTATGCCACCTGCGGCGATAACCGGAATTTTCAAGGCATCGCAAACCATCGGTACCAGACACATGGTAGTCGTTTCTTCCCGACCATTATGCCCGCCCGCCTCGAAGCCTTCGGCCACCACGGCATCTGCACCGGCGCTTTCCGCTTTAAGCGCAAACCTGGTGTTGGCTACCACGTGAACTACTGTAATGCCCTGCTCTTTCAGATAGCCCGTCCAGGTGGCAGGATTACCTGCGGAGGAAAAGACAATCCCGACTTTCTCATCCACAATCACCTGCATCAGCGCCTCGATACTCGGATACAGCAGGGGCACATTCACCGCAAAAGGTTTAGCGGTGGCGAGCCGGCATTTACGGATATGTTCGCGCAAAACTTCCGGATACATCGAGCCCGCGCCAATGATGCCCAGTCCGCCCGCTTCAGAAACTGCCGAGGCAAGCCGCCAACCACTGCACCAAACCATTCCCGCCTGAATAATGGGATACCGGATACCAAAAAGTGCTGTGATCCTGTTTGTCATCTCTTAATATAGTCGCCTCATTGCACTGCCCAGCATCACCCTGCCGTCACTTTCCTCAAATTGCAGCAGGTTTATACCCGGCCGCTTACCCACTTCGAGGCAACCATAACGATCGTCGACGCCCAAAAAGCGTGCGCCGTTCCAGGTTGCCCAAACAAGCAGTTCTTCTACAGGAACGCCGAAATGCTTCTGTAACGTAACCATTTCAGCAAAAATACTCAGACTTTCATTACTTGCCAGACTGTCCGTACCCAGCGTTATGGTGAGCCCCTCTTCGCGCAACATCTGCACGTCGGGCAGGCGGTTTTCGATATAAAGGTTGGCATTAGGACACAAACACCAGAACAGGTTCCGGTGCATGGCCCTGGCAAACTGCACGTCCGACCTCGAGGTAAAAGTATTATGTACCAGCAATACACGCTGGTTTGGCGGCAGCATGGGCAGGTAACTCCGCAGGGAAGACCTGCCCGTAGGCTTGTAGAAATCGATATTCAGTCCGAGCGACTCGTAAAGGCTGAGGAATGCACCCTGCTTACTTTCAAAAAAAGCATTTTCGTCAGCCGTCTCCTGGTTATGGATACTTAAAAACGTGTCTTCTTGTTCCACCACCTCTTTCAGTCGCTCAAACAGGGGTTGCGACACAGAATAGGGCGCATGCGGCGAAAGGGATACCGACAGCGGGGCGAACTTCGCTTTGCTTTCCATCGCACGCTCCAGTACCTTACCCGCCACATCAGGGTTAAACCCCATCGTTTCGAGGAAAGTATGGTACCAGATCAGGCTTCCCCTTTTAATCATCTTTGAAACTGGCGTGTTGGAGATATCGCCAACGGCGACGATGCCGTTTTCCAGCATCTCTTTATCGGCCCTCCGCATAGCAGCATCAAGCGCATATTCATCTGCGGTACGCATCTTCATCACGGCCTGGACGAATTCTGGCAAACCAGTATGCTTGTCGATCTTTCCCCGCAAGCTCGAGAGCTCCAGGTGACAATGCGTATTCACAAAGCCTGGAACCAGCAGGCCATCATAATGCTTTGCATCGCCAATCCCCATAGCTGCAGCCTCTTGCTCCGTAAGCACTTGCCTGATCGTGCCCTTGGAGTCTACGCCAAGCACCCCGTTTTTTATAGGGGCTGAAGTGACCGGGTAAACATAACTCGCAGAGATATATGAAACCATGATACAAAGAAAAGGTATTTCCGCTAAAGAATGGTCAATTCACCTAAGTAATTGCTTGTACTTACCGCATCACCGGCCGCAGCCACAAACAACACATAGAGGTGCACCGCATCGCCTGTGAAGCTGCCGGGCAACTGCAGCAGGGCCTCCCGGTCCTTTCGGCAAGCCACCTCATGAAAGGTTACGAACTTTTCCTTGGCTGTATTGTACACCACCACGGTGATAAGGTCATCATCCGCATTAAATGCAGACGGCCTGTAATTCGCCCAGCTTAGGAAAAGCGCTGCCCCGCCCGCTGCAGCCGGTGTGGCAAACCAGGAACTAAGCAGTTCACCGCGACTGATCACTGCACGGGTATAATCAATGCCTTTCACCCCTTCGTCGACCTTTATTGCATGTTTCATCAAATTCGAGATCGCCATATTCATGGGGGTAGGGCCCTCCGTAAACTGCTGGTACCCTATGGTTATAACCTCCCTGATGGAACGCAGCCAGCTGCTCACGTCCGAAAGCAGCTTTCGTTGCCGCAACTGCTTTTCTGTAGGCTGCTGATTTGATTTGCCGGGCAGACTCCGGAAATAGTCAACACCCCGCCAGGACACCCCTACCACCGTGCCCACTTTGCCATGAAAGCTCCCGTTTATACCATTCCTATATTTTGCCACGCTTGCCTCCATTTCTTTTTCCGGATTGCGGGCGACCCGCATTGTCCAGCCAGTTTGCCAGCTTAGCAACCGTTCGTTGGTGCCTTATCTTTCTATATACACCTTCACCATCGCGTGCCCCGCTCATGTTGGTATTTCCCTCCGTGCCAAGGACCCAATCGCCCTGCCAGCCCGTTACAATTCCGCAATGGCCCACCCGTCCCAGCGAGGGATAATACAGCCCATACACAAGGGCTTTTTCCTGACGCGCCGGTATACCTGCCATACGGTTTACCATCTCCCGTCCACTGGGGAACAAGGCCGGCGTCCAGGCGGTACGTGGATGAGCGAAACCCGCTTCAGCAAACACCCAGCTTACATACGCCGCGCACCACGGCGAACCTTTTCCGAGACCCACGTACTTAAGATATGCTTCAACACGCCGACCACAATTTTCACAACCTTCCTCCCTAACGCCGATCTCATTTTCGGCGATTCTGATAATTCTTTCCTCATCATTCTCCTTTTTGTACATCAAAAAACGCTGCTCCGACACCCGGGCTGCTACAACACCGCTGCCAGGCAGCCAACCCCCGCAAACAAAAGCAAGGCAAAACAAGCCAGATAAAAACTTAACTGTACCCATACATCCATCTCCTTAATTTTTAAAGCCAAAACACCCGGGCTTGGCAAACCCAGGTAAATCAAAAAACCCTTCAGCAGCCACAGACTCATCCCTATCACCATCAGAAAACAAAGCATGCTGATCACGATAAGCACCACAATGCCCGGATCTACATAGCCCGACCTCACATCGAGAGCGAGCACCATACGCTGAACCAACGGCCATATCAGCACCAGCGTTGTAAACACCAGCACGCGCCTGGTCAGCTCATAATTGCCTTTGCGAAATACGCTTAATAATAAACCGCCCATAAAATATTCATTTAAAAAAGGCGGCGCACATCGCGCCGCCTGATACTACCACTACGCGATATCCATATCGCCCAGATACACACTGTCACTGGCATGCTTGCCATCAGCGCTTATAAAGAACACCCAGATATCTACACTGTCGCCGCTAAAATCCGGTGGGAGTGAAAGCGCATAGCTTTGGGTCGACCGCGCCACGGCGTCCTGCACCACAACGAAGCGGTCTTTCACCGCATTGTACACCACAATCGTGACCTTGTCAGTGCCATTGGTGTTTCCCAGACCAGTACCTGCATTGTTCAGCCAGCTAAAATCAAGCTGCGCATCTACCGCGGCCGAAACATCCATAACCGGTGGCTCCAGCAGCGGGCCGCGGCTGAGCGTGATCTTGCTGTAGTCGAGCGACAGGTCCGGATACACACCAACGATCGCCTCGTTCAGGTTATACTGCATCGCGGCGTTATTGGCCGACTGCCCCCGCTTCCTGTTCCTGAATCCAGCCTTAAGCACCGGACCTATCGGGCGGAAAAACCCGATCATCAAACCAAAAGCAGCACGCTGTGCGAGCTGCGCCGCCGTAGCCGGCTTACTCGATTTCGACGGCAAACTTCGCATCGTCCATTCACCTTCACGAACGGCACCAATCACCGTCCCAACTTTTCCTGAGAATGGCCCCAGGATACCTTTACCAAATTTTCCCATAATGTTTATTTGTTTTAAAAAGTCAATACACGAGCGCGTTAATCTCTTTCTGTTACACCATTTGTAACCCAATATGTCAAAGAACTTACTTCAGCACCCCCCGGTACCTAAATTGCTTTTGTTATGCTTTTGCTGAGCTGACCTGAGCGGCTTTGTTGCGGAGCTTCAAAGGAGGCCTTTCCAGTGGGCAAAAAAATTGCTTTTGCTGAGCTGACCTTAGCGGCTTTGTTGCGGAGCTTCAAAGGAGGCCTTTCCAGTGGGCAAAAAAATTGCTTTTGCTGAGCTGACCTTAGCGGCTTTGTTGCGGAGCTTCAAAGGATGCAGTCAGCGAAGCAAATGCAATTTTTTAACAGCATAATCAAACTCCGCAATACTGCAGTCACAAGCAAACTCACACCTCACTTCACCTTGAAAAGCATCCAGCCTGCGCCACAAATTCACAGAAACCATCCGCGCCGCACAGGAAACCTCCAGTACAAACTCATTGCAGGCCTCATCAAGCAAATCAAACCAGCTCTCCCGGCCGCCACCAGCAATTACTGCACGGCGCAACTGCTCCAGTTTGGCTACGAAAGGCAGCACACCAACCAAACGCGAAAGCTTAAACGCAAAGCCATTCGCAGCAAAAACCACTTCGGCCTTGTCATCCGCTACCGCTCCTAAAGAAATCTTAAATCTATCATCCATAATACCTGATCGTTTAACCTGACACAAAAGTCGCCTTCTGAAAATCAAACAGATCAGGGTGTAGTGAGAATGGCACTGGCCGACACAACTTTGTCACCAGTTGTCGGACTTTATTGATAAAATCCTTAACTTAGCTCATATATAACCTGTTATGAAAAAAACGCTTACCCCAATTGCCGCACTTACCTTAATCGCCCTGGCAAGTCATGCCCAGCAGACAGAAATCGAGAAGCTCGACTCGACATATAAAAAAACTGACACGGTTAAGATCAGAGGCTTTCACATCAGTCGGGGCAAGTCCGGACCTTTCGTTAAAAAGATGGGAACAGATACAGTACATGGCCCAGTTAAGATGCCCAACGGCTACCGGGAATCTAGAATCGAACCCGTTTCCATGCCCACTTACCGGATCGGGGAACCGGGAGAGCCAAAAGTCCGGGGCCTGAACATTCAAAACCTTGAAAAACCTAAAAAGAATAAGAAGAAGTGATGCTTAAAGTTTTTGCTTCATGTCGTTCAAATTCCGCATCATCACAGAATTTGGATTAGCAATAAGTTGTTCCGCTTTCTTATACCACTCCTCAAATTTACCTTTGTTCCGTACGCTAAAAAAGCCATACGCCATATTGTAGGCCATTTCCATTTTTTGCGGGCTTTGCCCAGCAAGATCAATCCCTGCTGAATAAGTCTTTTCGGCGTCCTCCAGTTTGCCTAGATTCATATACGTATAGCCAAGTTCGCGGTAAAACCAGAAGTTTTTCGGATCATGCCTCATCGCCACGTTTAACACTTCGGCAGCTTTATCAAACTTTTTGTTAGCATTATAATTAAAAGCAAGTTCAAATTCAAGGCCTGCTGCATGAGGCTCTTTCGCGTATGCATTAAGCAAATATTCTAATGCCTTAGCGTAAGCACCTACATGGTTGTAGTGCCGGCCCCAGGTAACAATGTTCCTGGTCTCTTCCATGTTTACCTTATAATGCTTGAGGAATGCAGCTTCTTGAGGGAGATTCAACTGCTTCAGCCGGTCAGCCGACAACGGAGAAACCTGGGCAATGTTTGTCTCGAGCCGGACTTTCGCATTTCCACTATTGCTGAATGGCCTGGCGGAGAAGGTTCCGTCGTCCATGACCTTAAATGTACCTTGAAAATCAAAAGTAAAACCCGCTGAGGAATCGACATAAACCACTCCGTAAGCATAAGCAGAATCTGTATGCTTTTTAGGGAACACCACCCACTGATTTTCCATGTCGTAGAAGTTCTTATTGAAAACAAGATCGGTTGCAGCTTTTTGCTGTGCAGAAAGAAACAGGGGTGCAATGCTTATCAGCAAAACGAGGCATTTAAATGGAGAGAATTTCATAAGCGGTAATTAACGTTTGGCAACCTAATATAACATTATTAAATAAATTATCTAAAAGCACTTTGAATTACAAAGTTATTATATATACCTTTGTATCAAACATGTAGAACTATGACAACATCAGTTAAAAACATCGAACCCAAACAACCACTCTTTTCTCCGTTACTAACCCGCAGAATGATCGCCTGCGCACTCGTAGGGCTTATCGTGGTCGGCGTATTTGTTATCGGAGCCGGAGAAGGCGATCCTTCCTGGGGTAAATACTGGCGCATCAAACCTTTACTGCTTACTCCGGCGCTTTGTGCTGTTGTTGGACTATGCTATGACATCACGCAGCCCCTCAGGGATATTAAAGGCTGGAGAGGTAATGTACTTTTTATTTTAAGCCTGCTTGCAATGCTCGTTGGCTTATGGATGAGCCTGATCCTCGGCTTAAACGGCACCATGTGGGACTAAGTACCGGGTAGATGCATAAGATCGTCAAGAAAGCGAAATCTTGTCAACGAGCGCATCAATATCAAATGGCTTGGCAATAAAGCCATCGGCACCCGCGGCCATAGCAACAGACTGGCCGTCGCGGCTGGCCGACATAATGATCACCTTGGTTTCCCTGGTGCGCTCGTCTTCCCTCAACCGCTTCAGCACCTGGTCTCCGGAAAGGCCGGGCATCCACAGATCCATCAGCAGCAGATCCGGATTAAGGTTAAGCACCTGATCCAAAACCTTTCTGCTGTCTGTTTCTGTAACTATTTCAAACGGGGTATCCTCAAGCACCATTTCGAGCATCTCTAGGATGTCCGCATCATCATCACAAATGATAAGCTTTTTAATCATTCCCCACCTCCCTGCTTTCTACCGGCAACGTTAAACTGAACGTGGAGCCGCGGCCCAGCTCACTGTCTACCCAAAGCGTTCCGCCATGATGCGATACGATCTGCTGACAGATATATAAACCAATACCCATACCCGGAAATTTTCGTTGTATATCGTTCGCCCTGTAAAAACGATCAAAAACCCGTTTCTGATCGTCTGCGGAAATGCCGATACCATAGTCCGTCACCGCAATCTTCGCATATTCACTCACCTCCGAAAGATGCACGCTGACCGCTTCAGAGTCTGGCGAATACTTGATCGCGTTAACGATGAGGTTTGTCAGCACCTGTGCAAGCTGCGAATCATCACCCAAAACATTGCGCCTCACTTTGCCTACCACCAGAATCTTATGATCGGGATGATTCGGCCGGAGTTCATCCGCAACCTCAGATACCAGCAAATTCAAATCAAGCGACTCCTTGTTTACCGTAAAAATGCCATTCTGTATTCTCGACATCTCCAGCAAACTCGTGATAATACTATCCAGGCGCGCAATCTGCTTTCCTGTCTTTTCTACAATCGTCCGGATCTTTGGCTGGGTGTCCAGGGGAAGATACTTTTTCAGGGCCTGATGATAACCCTTAATCGTCGTCAGCGGAGTTTTAAGTTCATGACTGGACACCGAAAGGAAATCGTCCTTTCTGTTTTCCGCAGCGCGTACCTCCGTAATGTCCTCTATAGCCAGCAAAATGCGGTCCTTATAAGTGCCTTCCAGCTCAACCCTATGCGCATTTAGCAACATAAGTTTCCTTCCGATATGCGGAAAGTCATGCTCCACCTCAAAATCGAGCACCGGGTTATTGGTAGGAAGGATACGCTCAAGCAATTCCTTCAAACGCGTGATGTTCCACTGTCCGTTTCCAAGCTCATACAGACTCTTCCCCTCGGTTTCCCGCTTCTCCACCTTAAATGTTTTCAGAAAAAAATCATTCGCAGAAATCACCCGGTAGCCCGAGTCAAGTACCAGCAGCCCCTGTCTTATCGTTTGTACAATACTGTCCAGGTACTCCTCGCTTTCCCTGAGCTGTGCCGTACGCTCGGCCACCTTGCCTTCTACCAGCTCACGCTCATGGATCAGGTCTTCCTCTGCATTCTTTCGGCGGGTCACATCATTCTGAACGCCTACAAAATGCGTCACATTCCCGCTTTCATCTCTTATAGGAGAAATATACAGCTCATTCCAGAAGAACTGACCGTTTTTCCGGTAATTGCGTATCTCAACAGTCACAGCCTCACCGCTGTCAACAGCCGCCCTTATGGCTGCCCTTGAAGCCTGTTCGCGTTCGCTGCCCTGAAGGAACCGGCAGTTCCTGCCAATAACCTCCTCACGCTGGTAGCCTGAAAGTTTAACAAAGGCCTGGTTACAATATATAATCGGATTATCCGGGAGTTGGTTATCCGTAACAATAATCCCACAGGTAGAGGCGTCGAGGGCAGCCCGCAGCAACTGGTTTTCCGCGTTAGAATTATTCATAGTTATTCGAGATTCTAAATGCTGAAAAATCTAAGCAATTGCTTTGCCAAACAAGTAGTTTTACGGACGGCTTGCGGAAAACACCGAAAACTTGTTGCCTTCACTTTGCCTGTCGATATTTGGCTCAGCATTAGCAGTTATCTCAGTATGGAAAAGGAGAAGATACAAAATAAGGAACTGACCGAATTTCCAATATGGGGTCAGGAACATATCGAGTCTGGCGCGCTTGCACAAATGCGGACCGCCATAAACCTGCCCATAGCGGTTGCAGGTGCGCTTATGCCCGATGCACATCAGGGCTACGGCCTCCCTATCGGCGGTGTGCTGGCTACAGCAGCCAACACCATCATCCCTTTCGCCGTGGGCGTCGATATTGCTTGCCGAATGTGCCTGAGCATTTACGACCTGCCGGCCGAAGCCGTGGATACAGAAAAAGATAAGCTAAAAAGGATATTGGTAAACAACACCTATTTCGGCATGGGCTGTACCACCAAATCATACTTCGACAGTTCCTTGTTCGACAAGAAAACGTGGAACGAGACCGATCGCGATGATCGAAAACCATCTACAAAGACATCCATGCCATCATGGCCGCACAGGACGACCTCGTAGAAATACTTGCCAGATTTGAACCGCGAATCGTCACAATGGCCAATCCTAAAGAAAAACCGGAAGATTGATATCCCGATATATTCAGCAGCATGCGGCACAGATTGCAAAATAAAAATGCGACCTTTACGAATAAAAACCTGACCTTATGGACTTTGGCCAAGATTCAAAAACGCCGGGCAAACGCAGATATCTCTTCGCGCTGACACTGCTTCCCCTTATCGCTATCATCTGGGTGATCCTTGGCCCCGGGGAGGGCGACGATTTCAGACTGGCCAAAAGGGAGGTTTTGCTACGCAGTATCGGACATGAGCTACTCTTACAATCGGGCGACACCAGTTCAAGGGTGCTCCCGGTTCAAAAAGTCGCTGAACACGAATATCAGATTACTTTCGAAAAGGCCTTTACTTTTCAGCCCGATTCATTGGTCAATACTGCGCAGCGTGTGCTGGGCCGGGATCCGCATTCAGATGAGTATATCGTCAATGTACTGAACCCCCATAATGCCGGTGTAGCGTATGGATTTGCAATCGCCAAAAATAAAAAAGACGATATCGTCGCCTGCAAAGGAAGAAAGCAACCCACAGCGCGCTATACGATAAACATCAAATTTAAGCCCACAGGAACATTTGCGACAAAGCGTGAATACTTTCTGGGCGGCCTCTCCATGTTGGCTTTTGTGGGCTTGGTATTTCTCAAATCAGCCAGGCCCCCGCGATCTACACCATACACTCAGCACACCCGGATCCACAGATTAGGCGCCCTTTTGTTTGATCCGGAAAGCCAAACAATTACCCTGGATGGCACAACCACCGACCTGACGGGAACTGAAACAAGGCTACTTAGCATCTTCGCAGAGTCACCCAATGAAGTCATACCCAGAAGCCGCCTGCAAAAAGAGATCTGGGAAGACCAAGGGGTTATTGTTGGGCGAAGTCTCGACATGTTCATATCAAAACTACGAAAGAAACTCGAACCCGAGCCTGATGTCAATATCGTTGTAATCCGCGGTAAAGGCTATAAGCTCGAAGTACGCAGTGCTTTTACGTAAGCCCTAATCCACAGAAGAAAACTTCATTAAGATCAGGCCTGCAACAATCAGGCATGCCGCAATCACGCGGGTAGCGGTAAACTGCTCACCGAGGAACACTACGCCAAGGATAAAGGCGCCCACAGCACCAATCCCTGTCCAGATGGTATACGCGGTACCGAGGGGAAGCGTACGCATAGAAATTGACAGCAGACCAAAGCTTGCCACCATAGCTACAATGGTCACAAGCGAAGGAGTAAGCCGGCTAAAACCTTCCGACTGCTTCATTGCATAAGACCACACAACCTCCAGGGCTCCTGCAAGAATTAAAAATAACCAAGCCATTTGCTTAATCAGGATAATATCGGGTCGTCCCGAAGTATTTTTCCCACTATGGGGGAGGCCGTTCCTCCTAAGAACTCCCTTTCGGGAGGTTACAAAGATAAGGAATTGCCATCAATTGTATATTACTTGCCCGACTGCGCAAGCCTGAAATCCTTCAACAAACAGCCGTCTGCAAACCCAGGGGAATAGATCAGTTTAAATAAGTCAGCATATCGACGGGCAAACACTACTTTATCCTGCCTGACTTCAAACAGCTTGATGGCAGTGCCCGGTTCCTGCGGCATGGGCATCAAGCTAAAGTACAAGGCATCAATAATACTCCGCTGTCTCAAACTGTCATCAATCTTACGGTTTTATTGATGCAGAAGAAGCAGAATCAGCTAAAGACAATCTTATCGGCAAACCCAACTGATTGATCTCCGCAATGGCCTCCTTCACAAAACTTTTATGCTCGGCCGATTGATTGCCGGAGATAGCAATCGTAGGATCATCATTCCACTTAGAAATGTTATTCAGTTTCTCACTACTGAAGTCCTCATGGAACACCGTCTCATAAAAGTAATTCAGGGTCTCGACATCATACTTACCCTTCAGGCGTTCTAAATCCTCATCACTGATAGTCTGGCCACCCCCTGCAGAGCAGCCCATAACTATTGCCGCAAAACTGATCCCGAGCACCCAAAGGGTAAGTCGAATTTGCATCCTGATCATTTAGTCAAGATATAACTTCGTGCAATCTAAAGCAACTAAATCCTCGAAACACTTACGATTTCATAAGTCTTCATTCTGCCTTCAAACTCCCATTGCACCGTTGCCCCCTCCGGGTAGCCCACCATAGCAAGGCCCATTGGAGACAGGATAGAAACCGTACCATTCTTCTTCCTCGCACGGTCCGGAGCAAGAAATTTGAACACCTCCTGCTCCCCTGTAGTCGTATCCTGCACCGTAACCATCGTTCCAATCGCCACCACATCCGGAGGCAGATCCCTTGTCACCACCTGAGTGGCCTTCCTCAACTGCGCCTCAAGTTCCGCTTCGTTAAGCTTACTCAGCTTCTTTCGTCTGATGTGATCTTTCAATAAGTCGTACATTCCCTTAGTAAGTATTACAGGAGATTCATTCATCTCATTTATAGTTGTCATAATAATTCTTTAATCGTTTCTGATGATATTGCCTAAGCTTATACCGGATCTGTTGTTCATTGTGAAGCCATCTCAAAGCAGCGCAGCCAATGATGGCCAGCAAAATCAATAGCGGCTTACCTACAAATACCGCAAGTGAAATGACCAGCAAATCCAAAGCAATAAGCAATGCAAAAGCCAGCTTCATTAAGCCCATATCGTAAAAATTTAAGTAAATAAAAAATGGAGGTATCCCCGACCCGGACCGGGCGGGGCTTACTGTATAAAGTCCTTACTGCTTTTCAGGAAAGCATCTCCAAGGCTGTATTGCAGCTGCAAAAACCGGCCAAACATACCCGTGGCAATACGCAATTGCTGAGCAAGCTGCACGCTAAAAGAATAAAGTATGCTATAATAGACCATTATTACAATGATACGAAAAATAGCCCTGATAAGCAAATCCTGCTTACACAAAAGGCACTTCACTGTTCAAAGTGTGATGATTCTCTTATTTTTTTTGATATTGTATCAAAAATAGAAATGACAAGATTCATCCCACTCCTGGCCTGCGCCCTTATCTTCTCATCCTGCGGAAACAAAAAACCATCCGGCCAGGCCCTTGAAACCGCATCGGATTCCGTAGAAACCCGGCAACCCGAAAAAATGATTGTTACCCATACCGACACCCTGCAGTTCATTCATTTCGAAGGAAACTTCGACTATTGGTATAACATCTTTCTGAACGCTTCCAAAGACACCATAAGCCTCGTTACCGATAGCGCTATCGACGACCGCTTTAAAAACACCTTGTTCGAGGTCAAATGGTTCGCTGATACCCTTTATGAGGCTGGCGACAATGACAGTAAATACACCGCGAACCGCATGTCGCATTTCAGGCCCCTCAAAGGAAAACCCGTTGTAGCGCCTATTACCGAAGAACAGATTCTGCGGGACATCAGGAATATCCCCGAAGTACGCAGCGGTGCAGATCAGGCAGGTATAGCAGAACGACCCAGCGAAGGGAAAAACTACTACCTTGTTGAAACCGGATCAAGGGAAGAGGATAATTTTTCAAGGTTCATGATGTTCAGGGTCTACATCTATCCGCATTACGAAATCAAGGTTTACGATCCTGCGCAGGACACAGACTTCAGCCTTGAAGCCTGGAGAAAGCTCAGCGCTTCTGTTTCACCATAAACACCCGGCCCTGGCCAAACGAGGGTTTGTAAACAAGAAACGCAGGAACTTTTTTGGCAAACGATCCGGGAAACTTACAGTAAGACAGGTCCGTCCCGAAATCATGCGGTTCCTGAAGCAGAAAGCCATCCCTCGTTGCGGGCGACCTGAAACGGATCGTCTCTCCTTCTACATGCAGATCAAAATAACCCGTTCCTGCCCAGGCCGGAGCAGATCCGACACCTGTCGGACTACCCATTCCCCGAAACGGATTCAACCAGTGCGTCCTGAATTCCTCCACGCCAAAATGCCGGAGCTGCAGCTCTGAGCGATCCGCCTTCCAGTTCGGGAAATTCGGGATATGGTCTGGTAACAGAATACTATGCTTACGCCATTCCTGCTTAATGTTATACATTTCGCTGATGTGGCCAGACGCCCTCCCGTCAACGTCGAAAAAACAAACGTGTTTCAGTTCATCCATCATCCCACTTTTGTCCACAACATACTCAGTCGTGGCAACCATAAACAGGTTCTTCAACGTGTCAAAACAAACATAGCCTCCATCTTTCGGCCAGTATCGTCCGGGCTCCAGTCCGGGATATGCTTTTCGCATTTCCTCAGAACGGTCGGCAATCCCTTCCTCACGCATATATTCCAGTTTCTGGCCTTTCAACTCAAGCTCCAGCAAGACGAAGTTTTCACTCCCTGCCTCCTGCCCCAAAGCCGGGTACGTCTTTTCCAGATTTCCCGACTTAATCCGGTTGATCAAGATCAGCAAAACGGGAATAAGCAAAACAATTAAAATAACGGTGAGGACTTTCATAGCTCTTTCGTTTAGAAAATTCAAGGTCAAAATACCTTTCGGTGAGTTCCCAAATCATAAAACATACCATGCATACACCGGTTGCGATTCAAAATCCTTGATTTTTAACACACCCTGTCGCATGGCTAAATACAGGTCAGTCCTATCAATCAACATCGACGTTGGATATAGAGAGCCCCAATATATCGGCGACTTCAGGACTTCCGTAGTTTTAAAGCCTCTTCCCAACTTAAGTAGATGCTGTGAAGTGACGATCAGGAGCTCATCCCCGAAGCGCTCTATAAGTATGGGTGCATCGACAAGCGTGGTAAGCAATCTGCAAGACCATCTATCGCCTTCTTTAAAAATTTCCAGAATCTGCCCGCTGTAGCTACCTAAATGCGCAAGCCCTTCAATAGCCAGTAACTTTCCGTTATATTCAATGATGGAACGAACATTGATACGGTCCCGAACCACCTGCAGTCCTCCATCGAGACCAATAAAAAACAAACCGCCGCCAAACTCACCGCCATCCTTCCCCACCAGAAAGCCGTCAGAAACTCTTTTTACAAAAGACTGTCCCCTCTCCAGCCCAACTTTACGTTTCACATCAGAAGTAATAAGACCTGGTGGAATGCTGTCACCTTTTTGCTGCCCATCTTTGTTTTGAACAACTTTCCATTTGCCACCGGTCAACTTAAAAAGCCAGTTGTCAGCCGAATGATTAGCCGTATAGAAACGTTCGCCGACAGGAAGACTATCAAGTTTCCAATTCATCAAATCCGGCACTTGAGCGTCCGATACCAGAGAAGATAATACCAGCGCAATTAATATGGAGAAAGCTTTCATATGACAAGAGATATACCCAAATATAACAATTCCATTCCGCGCTTGCATGATCCAGTGCGGCAAGTCTTGTCAATTTCGGCATTCCCGGTGACCAGACCATTCACAGTGCCACATCAAAAACCAGTTGTCCCTATGGCCAGATACCAAACCACGGAAGCGAAAAGCACTATAAGAACCCAATCAACTGAAGTGAACGATTTAAACATAAGGCAGATTTTTGCTAGCCAGAAAGCAATGGTCGTGCCAATGAGGATCCTACTCCTCAAACCCCTCTGAAAAAAACTCTTCCAGGGTCATATCAAAGGCCTTGACAATCTTCACCAGTGTAATGTATTTAAGGTTCATACCTTTTTCGTAACGCCCCCATTGCGAGCGGGAGATCCCATGGTCATAAGCGAATGCCTCGTAGCTTTTGTAGTTTGCTTTGAGACGAAGACTTTTAATTCTCTCGGCCAATTTCCTGAGATCCTCCGGACTGAAGTCTTCTTGGGTTGAGATATCTTTGTCACCTTGCATGATGCAAAACACGCAAATAAGCCCCTCCCGTACAACCACTTATAAGAAACACCTCATAAGTGGCTTTTTGTGTTTTCTTTGATTAACTTTGCCGTAAATTAAAATAGTTCAAAATGAAAAATTTCAGCCACCCTATACTTCAGCGAACATTTGCTGACTTAAATTTCAGCCCGAAATTCCTTGAATTTGCAGCGGAAGAGCAGTTCCCCACTCCCGCAGACATGCTGCAGCTGTCCGTATTCCAACTTGAAACACGTGGCATGGATGAAGATCTCATTTTCGAATTCGTACGCTTTCTTGAGAAAGCCGGACTAGGCGATCTTCTTACGGAGAAGTAAAGCATGGCTTCTCTCTATCAATCCAGCAGTTCCCTCAGCTTATTTTCCAGCATCTCTCCCCTTAAGTCCTTCGCTACGATTTTTCCTGACGGATCTACCAGTAAATTGCTGGGGATGGCCCGGATACCAAAAAATACCGACACCTCATTGTCCCAGCCTTTCAGGTCCGACAGCTGTGTCCAGGGCATTTTGTCGTCCCGTATAGCCTTTTTCCAGTTGGCCGCTTTGTCGTCCAGTGAAATCCCCAGAACAGTGAAGCCTTTTTCTTTAAAAGTATTATAGGCTTTCAGTACACTCGGGTTTTCTGCACGGCAGGGCATGCACCAGCTCGCCCAAAAGTCCACCAGCACGTACTTGCCTTTAAACTCGCTGAAGCTTACCGGCTTACCGGCAGTATCCGCCTGTACAAAATCTTTTACCTGCGTCCCGATCTGGCTGTTGGCCATAACACTTAATAGTCCGGCAATTCTCTTCCCGGCACGGGTCTGTTTTGCCGATTCGTGAAGCATGGCGTACAAGCGGCTTTTCTCCTGGTATTCACCTTCCAGCCCAACCAGATACACGCTGAATGAACTTTTAGGGTGGTTGGCAATAAACTGTGCCGTTCTAAGTGCAAACTGCTTTCGGTTTTCATCCCGCTGCTGCTCAATCGCAGCTTTTTTCGCCTCGGAAGTGGCACTTTTTAAGCGCACATACAGCGAATCCCACTGTACCCTTAAGTCCTTGGTCATGGCTACAAACACATCATTATCGCGTTGCATCGGTGCGCCGGTCAGTTTGTAAGATGCCAGGGAGTCCTTTATTCCGGTGAGCTTCATGCGACCGGGCTCGGCAAAAAAATAATAATTTTTACGGCCGGTTATCAGGGCAATCCGCACAGGTTCTTCCAGGTCCGCTTTCCAGATAAAGGCATCATTGGATGCGGTTAGGGTATCTGTTGCAGATACCCCGTCCTTATTGTAAAAGATTTCAATGGTGCCGTTGGCAAGTCCCTTGAGCTTTCCCGAAAGCACAGTGTTTTGTGCTCGGGAAGTCATGGTCAGGGTAAGCAGTGCAAGGAATACACCACTCAGGTATTTCAGTTTTTTCATCAATGTGTGTTTTACAGGAATAATAAAAGCCTCTTAGTGTTTAGCGGTATCCGTCGTTTTGGTCGAGGGAGGTGTTAAGGTCCCGCTGAGCCTGGGGCACCGGGTACAAGGCTGCCGCTGGGGTGTAACCGGCCTTCACGACGTTCAGTACAGTTGCGGCTGAGGTCGACGGTGTCACGTTACGTTTCAGATCAAACCAGCGGTTTCCCCATTCAAAACACAACTCCACCTGGCGTTCATGCATTATGGCATTTAATACCGCATCCTGTGAGGTCACATCTGCCGTGCTGGCTTCCAGACCCGCGCGCTCGCGGATGATATCAACATCTGATAAAGCGTTGGCGAGGTTGTTCAGACGGGCAGCGGCTTCGGCCCGGATCAGCAGCACTTCGGCCAGCCTCAAGATCATGTATCCTTCGAGCGGCAGATTGGTTGCCTGTCGGTTACGATACTTGGCGGGATAGCTGAGCGGGTTACCGTTAACGACCGTGGTACCCACCCAGCGCTGCCGGCGCTGGTCTCCTGCCTCAAACTTGTTCAAAAGAAAAGGCGTCACCAGATACCTTGGCGTTGTTGCACCGGAAGGGATGAAGTTCTGCGCCTCGGCGGTCTGCTGATAGGAGTTTTTCGCTGGTATCTGCCATATGGCTTCTTCACTTCCGTCAAGAAACACTGCGTTTAAAGGAACCTCGCTCAGGCGGTAAACATTCGAGCCGACAACATCATCGGCCTCATCATACGCCGCCTGCCATTTGCCCTGGTACAGGTATACTTTGGCTAGTAAAGCTTTCGCGGTATACAGGTTCGGCCGGTACCTTGCCTCTGAGGGGTAATCGGGCGACAGCCTGTTGAGCGCGTCATTCAGATCGGCCGTGATCTGTGCATACACCGCATCCACGGAAGCCCTGGGCAAACGTGCGTTTACGCGGTAGTCGGTCGACGTGACCAGGGGCACCCCGCCGAAAATATTGACCAGGTTAAAGTAGTACAATGCCCTCAGCACCTTCATCTCTCCTGTTAGCTGATTTACGAGGGAGGCCGAGAGCTTATTATTGTCAGAAATTCCTTCCAGCACATCGTTCACCTTGTAAAGGGCCTGATAGGGATATTGCCACAAGCCAATAATGCTTCCGTTTAAGGGGGTAAGGGAATAGTTATAGAACTGTGGCCTGTCTGAAGAACTGAGGGTGGTCGACAGCTCATCGGCGGAAAGTCCTGTCGCTATGGTAAAGTTGGCATCGCTGTAGCCAAAGCCTTTCGACTGGTTATAGGTATACACGCCGGCTACGACCGACATCACTGAGGCGCTGTCTGCAAATTGCTGTTCCCTGTTAATAAAAGATGGCGGGTTACCCGGTAACTCGACCAGTTTTTTACAGGACGCAAGTATGCCTAACATGATCAGCAAATAACCTGCGTTAAATATATTTTTATTAAATGACCTTGTTTTCATGACAACGAGTTAAAATTTAAAGTTCATACCAAATGCGACGATCCGTTGAATCGGGAAGGCTGTATACGTGCCCGGCTGTTCAGGATCGCCCGCCTTATAATTCGTAATCGTAAACAGGTTCTGTGCGTTTATATAAATACTGCCGCCGCGCACATGCATTTTCTTCAGAAAATTGTCCGGTAGGGCATACGACAAGGCGACCGTTTTTACGCGCAGATAGGTATTGTTGCTGTATATGCCGTCCGACTGCGTAAAGGGCGGAATCGTACTCAGTGAACCGGAGTAAAAGCTGCTGCCTAACCGCTGTATGGTGACCTGATCGTTGGGATTTTTCCAGTAATTGCCCAATATTTCTGCGGGTTGGTTCACCTGCGAACCCGGGAAGTCACTGTAATAAAGCCCTGCAAGATAATTCGGCGCATTGCTGCTGGAGAACTGGCAGAAAACATATAGGCCGAAATCTCCGTAGGTAAAATTATTACCAAAACCACCCATATACTTCACTTCCATATTCCCTATCGGGACCTGGTCGCCGCCATTGGCTATCCTGCCCGATTTCGGACTGGAGGTCACCTCTCCGTTTCTATCGTAAAACTCATAGAGCCCGGTTTCTGGGTTTACCCCTTTATACTTATAGCCGATGATGGTCGAGACGGGCTGTCCGACGATATATTTATTGGCATACGCCGACGACTCCAGGTTCGGGAACTCAAGCAGTTTATTCCGGTTTAAGGTTAAATTGAAGGTGGTCGACCATGTAAAATGCCGTCCTTTAACATTGGCGGTTGTCGTCGTAAATTCCCAGCCCTTATTTTGCACAACCGCATCCAGATTTCCGAACACACGGGTGAAACCGCTTTGCGCAGCTAGAGGCATATCTACCAGTTGGTTGCCTTCCCTGTTCCGGTAATACGTAGCATTTAATACCACCCGGTTATCGATAAAACCAAGATCCAGCGCCAGGTTCAGCGACTTCTTGGTGGCCCAGCTGAAATCCGGGTTATAAAGATTATAGGCATAAGCTTGTTTAATGTCCTGGAATGCCGGCACACTAGATAAGTTCTGATAAAGCGCCTGATAAGAGTAAGCCCTGGAAGCGTCCCCTCCCGATGTTCCGTAACTTCCCGATAACTTTCCATAGGTCAGGATCGGGAAGGTATCAAACAGGCTTTCCTCCGAAAATATCCAGCCGGCACCCACAGAGGCAAAGTTTCCGAACTGCCTTCCCGGACCGAAATTGCTGGAACCGTCTCTCCTGCCCGACACCTCCACAATATACTTCTCGTCGTGCACGTATTTAAGTCGCGCAAAGCCCGCACTGTACCTGAGCAGATTTAACGTTTCGGAAGGATAGGTCGTCGTAGCACCAACAATGGTCCGCAAAAAATAATCGCTCGAGTAGCCGTAGCCCTCCACGCGGTAGGCATCGCTGCTCACCTTTTTGTAGGTACCACCCAGTAAGGCGGTCAGCACACCTTTACCTAACGGCAGGGTATAATTCAGCTGCGGCTCCACGTTAATCGTCTGGGCCACGTTATCGCCAAAGGCTGCACTTGGCTCCGCCCAGGTAGGTTCCTGGGAACTGGCCGGGTTTTCAGAACGCTCCACGGTACTGCTCCGGTTAAAGCCGATGTTAGCACCTAAAGTCAGGCCGGTCAGCACCTTGTAAGAAACATTTAGTGCCGTGTTAAAGTTGTAATTCTGAAGATATACAGGCCGCAAAAGCCCGGCGTAGAAATTCTGCCCATCCAAAGAATATCCCTTATAGTTCCAGATCAGGTTGCCCGAGGCATCTTTAAGATCGGGTAGGTTCGGAGCAAGTACGATATTCTGGTTCCCGCCATAAGCGGCAGAGTTGTTCTGGTCATAGCCATAGTCGGTAACCAGGTCGAGGGAAAGGCGATTATTGGCCGATCCGCTGTGCAAGGCACTGTGTAAAGTAAACCGCTGATCTGAAAAATCTCCCGGATAATTATAGTTCGAGCGGGTATAGCCTGCCGCCACCAGGTAGGTGTTCGACGCAGTTCCGCCAGATACCGTGGCATGGAAGTCGGTATTATTTGTTGTCCTTCCCCTGATGATCTTTTGCCAGTCGGTATATTTATTCTGGTCGAAAAGCGTTAAGTCAGGGGCATAACCCATGTAATCGTCCGGGTCACCGGAAGGTGTAATTTCATCCGCGGCAAAGGCTTCTCTCCGCAGCTGGAGATATTGCTGCGTGTTCAGCATTTCCACCGGACGGGCCACATAGTTAAACTGCGTATTGAGGTTCACGTCAAGACTGGTTTGCCCGGACTTGCCACGCTTTGTTGTAATTAAAACCACCCCATTTGCGCCCTGCGAACCATAGATGGAGGTGGCAGCGGCATCTTTAAGGATGGTGATGCTTTCAATATCGTTGGGATTAATGCTGTTAAACGGACTGATCCCTGTGGCCTGACTGATACCGCCGGTAAAGGATTGTGCCGTGGCCAGACTGTTAAGCTGGTTGATGTTCACGTTTTGCTGTGCAAAAGGCACACCGTCGATAATAAACAGGGGCTGGTCGTAAGGCTTAACCTGGAGGGTAGTGCCCAGCGTATTCTGCCCGCGCACCTGTACCAGCGCTGTGGAACCGGGTACACCATTGGTGCCGTTCACGGCAAGTCCCGCAACCCGGCCCTGCAAGGCAAGCAGCGGATTGGTCACCGGCTGCTTCTCGATCTCACTGGCATTTACTGAAGCAACGGAGCCGACACTAAAGCGCTTCTCTTCGTTGCCGTAAGCGATAACCTGCACCTCGTTAAGTTTCGACTCGATCAGCTCCAGGGCAATATCACCAAGCTCTGGTCTTACAACGACTCTCCTGGTCAGATAGCCCACATAAGAAATTTCGATCTCAGCTTTTTCATTCACTCCGCCCAGATAAAAGGTTCCGTTTGAGCTGGTCTTCGTGCCCTTAGCTTCTCCTACTACCGAGATGTTGGCGCCTGCAAGAGGCTTACCGTCCCGGTCTACAATACGGCCGCGCACATCAATATTTGCAAAAATGGCGCTCACCTTCTCAAAAATGGAAGGCTCCTTCTTTTTAATGACGATCGTTTTTTCGAGAAGTACATAGGTAAACGGCTGGTTTTCCAGGCAGGCACTTAAAGCGTCCTGAACACTGGCGTCGTGGATGTTCAGGCTAACCGGCCTGGCGTTCCGCAGCAGGTTCTCCTTCACGACAAAATCGTACCCGCTTTGCTGCCGGATCGCGTTGAAGACCTGTTCAAGCGACAAATCTTTTCCTTTCAGCGAGATCCTCTGCCCGTAACTGGCAGCCGCGACCTGCATAAAGGTGAATAGCAATAATACGGTGGTTAGTCGCATAATAAGCAGAATTTTAGCGGCATAGCGTTTAGGCACCGCACGGTTGTTGGTGTAAATTTTATACATTTGTTTGTCTTGGTTAGTTGATAAGTCAATTTTTTTCGCCTGATCCGGACATTGGCCAGCTGTGTTGCAACCACATCTGGCTTTTTCATGGATCATTGAGAGATAGTGTTGGTAGCTATTTCGTCACAGTAACCCTCCTTCCTTCTATCTCAAAGTGAACTTCCCCTGTTGCTTCTATGACTTTTAATATGGCAGATATATTTTTAGACCTGGAAACCACGCCTACCAGTTTCAGGTTTGAGGGGGCAGACGGCGTGTAAACGATTTCCACGTTATACCATCTTGCGATCTTCCGCATCAAAACATCGAAATCAGTATCCCTCAGCACAAAATCACCGTTCTTCCAGGCAACAACACCTGCGGTATTTACAGCATTTACCTGGATCTTACCAGCGGGGGTTAGGGCCGACTGCTCACCGGGCCGCAGCCTGGCCTTCTGTAACGACAATACGTTCACGCTGCCCTCCAGCAAGGTGGTTTTAATGACCGGCTCGTCATCATAGGCGTTAATGTTAAAATGGGTACCCAGCACTTCTACCGTCTGATTTTTAGAGGACACCAGGAATGGCACACGTTGTGCAGTTTTCGCAACCTCAAAATAAACCTCACCGGTGATCTCCACTTTACGGACTTTCAGTCCCGCAAAGGAGGCTGGAAATCTGATAGACGAACCTGCATTCAGCCACACTTTAGTCTGATCGGGCAGGATCAGCTGATACTGCTGTCCTTTGGATGTAGTCAGCGTATTAAAAGATTGCTCCCCGCCCTGCGCTTCAATTCCCTTGGCCTGGTACAATACCTGACCATCCGTGGCCTTAACAATGCTCGTCCCGGATTCTTCTGCAAGCTTACCTTCCAGGGCATCAGAAAGGCTGATGTGCCGACCGTCACCCAGGGTTAAGGTAGCGCCATTTGTCCCGGCCGGTATGTCTTTCGAACGGCTTATACCTGCAATTTCCCTTTCCCTCGTATTCCAGCTAAACCATAGCAGCGCAACCGATCCAACGATCAATAGCATAGCTGCGGCAATGATCTTATAGGAGAAAGGATAACGCTTTTTGGTTTCAAGCTTCTGGAGCGTCTTGTTCCATACGGCATCCTCATCAAAAGCATTATACTGAACCAGCAAATCCCGCAGCCGCTCCTCAGTACCGAACTGCTCGCTGAGATACCTGCTGTTTTCAGGGGAAGCAGCGATCCATGCGTTCAATTCAGCCGCCTGTTCTTCGCTCAGTTCTCCCTTTAGGTAGCCGGCGATAAGCCTTGAAATATAAAATGGTTCTTTTAGCATCGGTCGGGTTTGGTTCCTGCGTTTAATATAGAAACGAAGCAGCCTCCGGTTCAACCCATAAAACCTGAAAAATATTTTAGCGGCTTTCAATAAAAAGAAGCAGGGCTACTATGCCCATTGATGAAATGCCCCTTTTCAGCATTGCCGTTTTGAGCAGATTTACCGCCCTGGTTTTATAATTTCGCACCGTTTGCTCAGACAGGCCCAGCCGATCTGCAATCTCCTCTGTCTTTTTGAGATCAAAATAAATCAGCTTAAAAACTTCCTTATAGTTATCCGGCAGCATCTCGATCTCCTCGTCCAGTATCGCGAGGACCTCCGCCGTAATCATGTGATTTAAAATCGTGTTTTCCCCTCCCTCCTGCGCATCGGAATACGCTTTTTGCGCACGGGTTTTCACCTTAGCGCGACGTATAACGTCCAGACAGGCATTTCGGCAGCTGATATAGAGAAAAGCTTTGATGTTTTCCTCCGTTTTAAAATCCCTTCTTCGCTCCCAAAGCTTCGCGAAACACTCCGCTACAACATCTTCAGCCTCCAGCGGATCGTTAATAAGACGGTTAGCAAAAAAGCCGAGCGACCTTGCATGAAGCTTAAAACAAAAAGACAAGGCCGAATGATCACCACTACGTAGAGATTCTGTCCAGTTCTTTTGCCCCTGCCATGCCATCATAAGCCCTTGTATTTTATGATGCAATATCTTTAATTATTTTGACTTCGCCAGATTTCCCCAAAAGTGAAGCGCAATCCCTCTAACATATCATTCATCAAGAATTGGAAAAGCGGAATTTAAAGGTCTATTTCAGGTTGAATTAAAAGGAAGTTTTAAAACAAGATGTTATTTTTGTATCTTTAACTATTATGGCAAGTAGATCAAGAACAAGTGATGGGTTTGCTTATCTTACTAAACGAATAGTTGTAAGTAAAGCAAAAAGTGCTGGTAAAGCCGCTGCTAAGAATGCAATGGAACTGATGGGCTATGTCGTAACTGTTAAGGGTGACTGGGTAGTGAAGGAATATCAGGATGGAAGTTCCGAACGAATTGAAAAACTTCAAAAGGCCTAATTCTATCATCTTTGTCGGAGCAAACTACACCACAACTTCGTCTTAGGGTTTTTGCCGGCCCCAACGGCTCCGGTAAAAGCACTGTTATTAAAAGCATTCGTGAAACTGAGGTAGACGACAACATCAAGCTTGATGTCGGGGTTTACATTAATGCAGACGATATAGCAAAAGATTTAAGTGCTGGAGATTTTTCCTTTCAATCATACAGCGTGGAGTGTACTGCCACTGATCTCGTTAAATTTGGTGAGACATCCGGATTATTGTCCAACGAATTTCCGGCAGATCAATTTCGCAATTCTATTAAAATTTCGGGACCGAAGCTTTCTTTAATCATACCAGAAAGCCTGGATCGCGTGGCGCAGATTATTGCTAGGTTTTTAAGGCATGCATTTATTAAAGCCAGGCGACGATTTTCGTTTGAAACCGTGTTTTCTCACGAATCTAACCTAGATGACATGCGCCTAGCCGCTAAAGCAGGCTATAAGGTTTACCTTTATTTCGTTGGGACCGAATCTCCTGAAATTAATAAGTTTCGCGTAGCACTGCGGGTCAAGGGAGGGGGACATCATGTTCCCGCTGATCGGATTGAAAAGCGATACGTGCGCTCTATGGAACTTCTTAAAGAAGCTGCAGAGATCGCTTACCAAGGATATTTCTTTGATAACTCTATCAATGATGAACCTTACCGGCTTGTAGGCCACTTCAAAGTGATAGCCGGAAAAAAGGAATGGGATGCTATTCCTGAAGATCAAGTTTCGATCTGGTTCAGAAAATACTATTCTAAAACATAAAGCAGCGTTTAGGCTTCAGCAAATGCCCAAGCCGAAATCCATGCTGGTCGGCTAGCATTACTAACATTTTTAGCTAAATTGCAAAAAATTGTACCTTTGTATCATGAACCTTTTTGCAGAGACCGAACTGTTTGACGGAGGCATAGAGAAGTATACCGACTTCCAATTGCCGGATACCGAATTACGGCTATGGCAGCATTTTTTCGAAAAGCAGGAAGCAGATAAATATTACAATACCCTACTCAAAGAATCCCCCTGGCAGCAGCGCTCCAGGAAGATGTACGACAAGATCGTTGCCGATCCAAGACTGACCGCATACTATGGAGGAGAAAACGGCCACCCCTGGACACCGATGTTACTGGAAATTAAAGCGACGATTGAAAAGATCACGGAGATCAGCTTTGACCGCGTACTGCTAAACCTCTATCGCGACGGCAAAGATTCCGTAGCCTGGCATAGCGACAACCTCCCGGCAGACGGCAAGCACCACCACATCGCTTCCGTAACCTTCGGCGATACCAGAGTTTTCAAAGTGCGCCATAAATACAAAAAAGAGATCAGGCAGCTAGACATCCCGTTAACCCACGGAAGCTTGCTGCTCATGGGCGAAACCATGCAGGAATACTACGAACACCACGTCCCCAAAACAGCCAGAGCCATTGGGCCAAGGATTAATTTGACGTTTAGGATATCGGAGTCTATTTAAATATGTCAAGTATTATGTTCGCTTTACTTGACAATGCATCACAAGTTATTTATTACAAAAATCAACATGGGAACAATATAAGTTACTAATAAACAGATTTTTGCAAATAAAATGAGAGTCCTTTTTTGATATTTATTCTTGTTTTATTTTTTTCTTGCCAAATCTTAGGTTCCCCCATTAGAAAGCTTCCCCAAAAGTCAACAGGTTATGATCCGGGTCCAGCAAAGAAAACTCTACCTGCCCCCAGGGCTTACGCATCAGGGAACCATTCGGATGTATCGCTACGCCCCGATCTACCAACGCCTGATAAAACTCGCTGATACCCACACACCGGAGATACACCTGCCCGTAGTTTTCCGTTGGATTTAACTCCCTGAATAGAAAAAAATGAAGCTCGACCCCATCCCTGCCTACCATCAGGTACTCAGGATAGTCTGCGTCACCCAGAACCGCAAACCCAAGTTGATTTACATAATAATCCAATGTCGCAGCCTTGTCGCGCATCGGAAGTTTAGGGCAAACAGATTTTATCATAACAAAAGCTTACCCCCAATTTACTAATTTAGGTCAACATATGTTAAAAGTGAAGGACAAATCCATATCAAGTGTCTTCATTAATTTAGGGCAGAATGCCGACGCTATGGAGCTTTTATTTTTCTTCGACTTGGAGGACTTATCGCAGACCCAGTACATAGCAAAAAATATTCTGAAAGAGTGGGCACACGATTTCAAAGACAGGTATGGGTTCAATCATTTCATTTGTAGAGAGGAATTAGCAGGAGATATCACCTAAAATTCCTCCCCCCATGAAACGCCTCCTTCGTAACCTCTTCCCTCACCTGCGACCGCTTATTCTGACTCGGATAAGGCACCTCCTTCTCATCTGCTCTGGATAAAGTCAGCACAGGCAGATCATCCACCTCCCGTTGCACCAGCTTGCCGAGCATCTTCGTCAGATCCACACACTTGCTCACAATCACATGCACCACGCGGCCTTCCCGCTGCAAACGCCCTTCCACCATCAGCAGCCGCGCATGCAAGATCTCCTTTCGGTACGTCTCAAACAACTTCTCGAACACCACCAGGTTGGCATAGCCCGTTTCATCTTCAATGGTAATAAAACACACCCCCCCGGCAGTTCCCGGCCGCTGGCGCACCAATACCAAGCCAGCCACCTTGACGAGCTGACCGGCGCTTGCATCGTTATTGATCGCATGGCAGGAACGGATGTTCAGCATCTCCAGTTGCGGACGCACAAAGCTCACCGGGTGGGCCTTTAGCGACAAGCCCACACTCGCGTAATCCTGCACCACGTGTTCCCCCTTAGTCATCAGGGGCAATTCGACCTGGGCTTCCAGCTGACTTTCCGAAACCTGCCCTTTAAAAATCTCCACCGGCATATCCGCCAGGGCCGTCACCTCCCAGAGGGCCTTACGCCTATCTAATCCTAAAGACCGAAAAGCATCGGCATCTGCCAGCACCTGCAAAGCCGTCAGGGAAACACCCGCATCCCGCAGGGCTGTTACGGTCGCATAACGCGAACCACGGCCTCCGACCAAAGCTTCCACGTCTTCTTCCCGGATCCCCTTGATCTGCCGGAAACCCAGTCGCAGCGCGAAATACTTCCCCGACTGCTCCTCCAGCACATTATCCCAGAAAGAATAATTCACATCCACCTCCCTCACCTCTACCCCATGCTTGCGCGCATCGATCACAATCTGCGCAGGCTGATAAAAACCCATGGGCATACTGTTCAGTAAAGCCCCGGCAAAGGCATCCGGATAATAATGCTTCACCCAGCAGGAAACATACACCAGCAGGGCAAAGCTCGCGGCGTGACTTTCCGGGAAGCCATAACTCCCGAATCCCTCCAGCTGCTTAAAGATCCGCTTGGCAAATTCTACGGTATAGCCTTTGGCCACCATGCCGCTGATCAGCTTCTCCTCCCACTGGTTCACCATCCCCTTAAACTTAAAGGTGGCCATGGAGCGCCTCAGCCCATCTGCCTCAGCAGGGGTAAAACCCGCCGCTACAATCGCGATCTTCATCGCCTGTTCCTGGAACAGCGGCACACCCATAGTCCTGCCCAGGATCTCTTCCAGTTCTTTAGAAGGATAAGTCACCGGCTCCTCGCCATTGCGCCTGCGCAGGTAGGGATGCACCATATCACCCTGGATCGGACCGGGACGCACAATCGCCACCTCGATCACCAGATCATAAAAACAGGCAGGTTTCAGGCGGGGCAACATCTGCATCTGGGCGCGACTCTCAATCTGGAACACCCCCAGCGTATCGGCCAGCTGGATCATGCCATATACCGCATCGTCGTCCTGGGGGATGTTTGCGAGGGTTAGCTCGCGACCGTACTTCAGCTTCACCAGGTCAAAAGCCTTGCGGATACAGGTCAGCATCCCCAAAGCCAGCACATCCACTTTCAGGAAGCCCAGGGCTTCAATATCATCCTTGTTCCATTCAATATTCGTCCGGTCGGCCATCCGCGCATTCAGGATCGGGCAGAGGTCCGTCAGCTTGCCGTTGGTGACCACAAAGCCGCCGGTGTGCTGACCTAACTGCCTCGGGAAGCCCATCATCTGGGCGGTCAGCTCGAGCGTCTTTTTCAGGTGCGGATCATTCGGGTTCAGCCCCGATTCGGTCACCCGCTTGCCTTCAAACCATTCGTCGGTAAACTCCCATAGGGAAGAGGATAGCTTGTTCACCGTATCCAGCGATAAACCCATGGCCTTGCCTACATCCCGGATCGCGCCTTTCTGGTGCAGTTGGGTCACGGTGGCTACAATCGCTGCGCGGTCGCGACCATACTTATCATAGATGTACTGAATGATCTCCTCCCGGCGTTCATGCTCAAAGTCCACATCAATATCCGGGGGTTCATTCCTGGCCGATGAAATAAAGCGTTCAAAGAGCAGGTCAAACTTCATGGGGTTAACGGAAGTAATGCCCAGACAAAAACAGATGGCCGAGTTGGCTGCCGATCCCCTGCCCTGGCATAAAATCCCACGGTTCCGGGCTTCGCTGACAATATCCTCCACAAACAGAAAGTAGTTCGCATAATCCATCTTTCGCACAAATTCCATCTCATGGGCAATCATGTTCACCACCTTTTCCGGCACCTCTTCCCCGTAAAAGGCATGGGCGCCCTTCCAGGTCAGATATTCCAGTTCTTCCAGGGGCGTCCTACCGCTCGCATTGATCTCCGAAGGATACACATACCGCAGTTCATCCAGCGAAAAAGTGCAGGCAGAAACAATCTCCGAAACCGAGCGCAAAGCCTCGGGATATTTTCGGAACAAGCGATGCACTTCGGCGACCGGCTTCATATACCGCTCCGCATTGGCATGCAGGCGGAACCCGGCATCCTGGATCGTGCATTTCTCCCTCACGCAGGTCAGCACATCCTGCAATTCCCGCCGCGAGGGATCATGATAATACACATCACCCGTAGCCACAATAGGCAGGTGAAAACGTTCGGCCAGCTGCTGCGTGCGAAAGATCAGCTTTTCATCATAACCGGTATACATCCGGGAAACGGAGAGATAGAGCCGGCCTTGCAATTTCCAGGCGTAGTCCCGCACCGCAGCAATAAAAGATTCCTCATATTCAAAACGCCTGTTCAACACCGAGGGCATCACCAAGATATACAGCATCCCCTCGGAATGGGCAAAAACATCGGCTCTCGACAAATGGCATTCCCCTTTCTCTGCCCGCATATTGCCCAGGGTCAGCAAGGCGGAAAGCCGGCCATAAGCAGCTTTATCGGTAGGATAAGCCAGTAAACTCGGCCCATCCAGCAAGTCCAGTCTGCAAGCCGGGATAAAGCCGATCCCTTTCTCCTTACAGGCCACATGCGCCCGCACGATGCCCGCCAGCGTATTCCGGTCGGTTACCGCGATCTTTTTGTAGCCCAGTTCTGCCGCACGCGCCGCCAGCTCATGGGCATGGGAAGCCCCGCGCAAAAAACTAAAATTAGAGGTAACCTGCAATTCACTGTACTCCATATCTCTCAGGCAAAAAATCCATGTAAAAACCACTGCCAGCCCTTGCGGTCGTTGTAGTGACCAGAGCGGTACATCCAGAAACGCTGACCTTTATCATCCTCGATCCGGTAATAATCCCGGTGTTCGCCCTCATCCATCCACCATTCCCGTTCTATCCTTTCCGGCCCGTCGGCACGAATCACCTGGTGCTGTTTACCCTGGTACACGAAAAACCTTGGCGGATGATCGGGAACAAGGGCCATCACCTCCACGGCTACCGGTCGCTCCAGCAGTTCCGTCGGACGGGGCTTGTCTACACGCCAGTCGTCCAGGCGCACTTCCGTGACCGAGCGTGCATGGCCGATGCTCCGTTCCGGCCAGTACCTGGAGGCGGGGATATAGCGGTGCACGGCTCCGGGGCCAACCTTACCGGCTACCCGGTCGATGAGCTGCAACACACTTTTATTGTTCAGGCCGGGCTTCGAACTCCATAAGGCCTCCTGCGGCACTTCCATTGCATCCACCTGGCTGGCTTCCAGCTCAAACAACTCTATGCCCAAACCCGGGCGGATCTGGTCAATCTTCAAGGCAAACAGCGTAAACAAATGACTCACACTATGCGAGGCCGTGCTCGTCCCGATGGTCACCTGCACCAGCTTGCTGTCGATCCGGTAGCCCGACAAGGTCCCTTTACGCAAACCCTTGCCTTCCGCTTCCAGGCGTTTGCACAGGGCCGACAACAGTTCTTTGATGGCAAGCTCAATCCCTACGCGGGTGCGGATCGGTTCCAGGCAGGGCAAACGCTCCCGGAAAGCCACCGGCAGCTGCAAGGGCACCAGTACCTCGTCTTCCGTACCCAAAGCCTGGGCGATACGCAGCAGAAAGCCTTCGCCGAAACGTCTGCGCAGTACCGAACGCGGCATCCCCAGAAAACTTTTGATCTGGTAAAATCCCAGCTTTTTCAGCTTAGCCAGCGTCGCCTCTTCCAAACGCAATGCCGATGGTGGCAGCGGAGAAATAGCCTCCACGATCCCGCCTTCAGGCACCAGCGGAGATACCTTGCCGAAACGCGATACCGCCCATGCCGCGCCAGGGGTGTCCGCAATTGCGCAGCGCACGGAATAGCCCTTAGACTTCAGCCTGGAAATAATCTCTTTCAGATAACCCCGCTCACCGCCCCACAAATGCGTACAGCCCGAAGCATCCACCAGTAAACCATCTTTACCAAAGGCATCCACCGCCACAATGGGCGAATAGCGGATACACCACTCCCCCAAAGCCCGCAGCAACTTTTCCGCACGGCCAATCTTATCATCCAGCACCTCAAGGCCGGGACAAATCGCCCTGGCATCTGCACCGCGCATGCCCAGGCTAACGCCCCGTTCGGCGGCCTGGGGACTAACCGCCGTTACCAGCATACGCCCGTGATCGGGCAATACAAAAACAAAAGGAACCTCCTTTAGCTCCGGTCTGCGGATCACCTGCCAGTCGCTCAGCAAATGATAAAACCATATGGAAACATAGCGGCGCCCCATCACTAACCAATATTTTCAAAGGGCAGGTATACCGGCGCTTCTGTGGCAGCGCGATCCAGCTGCACAAAACCATCCCCCTGCCATTCCAGTAACCATTTACCCGGACTCCCGCTGCGCACCTTCAGCAGCTCCACCTCCCAGCGCGGAAAACCAACACCCGGCATCCCGCTCTCCTCTATGGAAGGCACCGGAACAATTCGCCAGCGCGCGGTAGACACCGTACTCGCCATCCGCTTCAAGTCCTTACGGATCACCAGGCCCGGAATCCCGTTCTTCTCCACCGCCAGTTGCAGGCGCCTGGAATCGATGAGCGACAAACCATCCACTTCAGCAACCACCGCGGCCAGACCATCGCAACGCAAAGCCTCCTCCATAATCCACAGCACCTCCTTCTCCGACTTTACATCTATGAAGATGATGCGGTCGGGCTCCAGACCAAAAGATGCCAACGCCGCCGGAAACAATCTTCGCCGCGTACCGATCCAGACACAGCCCGCCCCGTCAGTCATCAAACTGCCAAGAAGCCCTGCGATAAAGCCGTCCGCAGCGGCAGCTTCGGCGGGGGTGTGACAAACAAACTCATGAATCGCCTGGCGCGGAAAAACCCCATAAGGAAAAGCCTGCTCAATCTCCCCAAGCCCCACCCGCTCGGCCTTACCCGAAGCCTGTGGCTTGAAGCCCTGCAGGAGGAGGAGATCCTGCTGAAGCTTGAGAAATATTTCCTTTTTTGAATCCATCACCAATTACACAACAAAGTAAAGCTAAAATTGTTAGTAAATTACAAAATGTTGAAAACTATACTAATATTTTTAGTTATTCCACAAGAATTGATATCTTTGTATTATGAACCTTTTAGCGGAGACCTATTTAAACAATCCCCCTGGCAGCAACGCTCCAGGAAGATGTACGACAAGATCGTTGCCGATCCAAGGCTCACCGCCTACTATGGCGGAGAAAACGGCCACCCCTGGACACCGATGTTACTGGAAATTAAAGCAACCATTGAAGAAATCACGGAGATCAGCTTTGACCGCGTACTGTTAAACTTCTATCGCGACGGCAAAGATTCCGTAGCCTGGCATAGCGACAACTTGCCGGCAGACGGCAAGCACCACCACATCGCTTCCGTAACCTTTGGCGATACCAGGATCTTCAAAGTCCGCCATAAATACAATAAAGAGATCAAGCAGCTAGACATTCCATTAACCCACGGAAGCTTGCTGCTTATGGGCGAAACCATGCAGGAACACTACGAACACCACGTCCCAAAAACAGCCAGAGCCATTGGCCCAAGGATTAATTTGACGTTTAGGATATCGGAATCGTCTAAGCCGGTATATGAGGCGTTCCTGCGGCGACTTCAGTTGGTTGATAGTCAATTTCGCAGGTTACCGCATGTCGGGAGCTAGGGAACTGATCTTAACGTTGTAAGGTTCATTTTTAGTCCACTTCAACCACTTTTCCTCTTGAAATTTTTCCAGCCTGCTTAACACATTGTATTTATCCCATTGTAAAAGGTCTTTAATTTCTCTTGCTCCCGTCTTGGATGTAGACTCCGCGTCCAGGTCATGTTTTAATAATTCAACTCATACGCAGCTAACTAGTGCCAGATTAATCATTTGAATAGTTTTCTAAGCGTTAACATTAAAATTATCAGCCTTCGAGGGTGCCAAAGTTTAATTAAAAGTCATTGAAAAAGTTTCCATACCCTTTTTTATTAAGAAATTCAGTGATCGAAACAACGATGTCCCGTTATACCTATATTTACGGATATGACCGGCAACGAAAACACAGCATTTTTTACTTTTTCCCAATATTGGGAGGCGTTAGAGAATTTCCAACAACACTATGATTTTCAAAATATAGTTGTTACACCTAGTGAAGCACAGCCGAAAGGTAAATCGAAGTCTGAACGGGTGTGCCGGTTCTGCGGGAAAAAGGATGATCCGGGGGCTTTTAAAAGTGTGCCGCACCTGCTACCAGAAATGCTTGGAAATAAATTTCTTTTCTCCGATTTTGAGTGCGATAAATGTAATCAGCAACTATCAAAATATGAAAATGACTTGGCCTATTTTTTAGGAATATTCAGAACTCTATTTCGGATAAAAGGCAAAAGGGGTATTCCTACCTTTAATTCGAAATCAAATACAATCAGAGCAAAGGATGAAGATTTTTATGGTGTTAGGGCATTTAATGTCGAGGAAACAAATCACCAATATAAGTCGTTCAAATTTGACAAAGAAAAAGGCAGGTGTACGATTACTTATAAGAAGCACAGTTATGTCCCGATCAATCTGTATAAAATATTATTCAAGATTGCATTATCAATTTTACCGGAAGAGGAAGCTAGTCTTTATTCAAGGGCCTACCAGTTTATACTGAGTGATCAAAAGTTTGACTGGGTATCGGGTATGTGTAAAACTCTATATTTCGATTTGCCTTTTGATTTCCGAATGGCACAGCCAGTTTCTTATTTATTTAAGAAGCGTGACCCAGGTGCCAAAATTCCAACTCACATCTTCATGCTTCATTTTCAACATATGATATTCCAGTTTCCTTTGCATTTCCATGCTGGAGACATCCAAAGCGGCCTTTATCAAACCGGAGAAGTTGATCTGCCTTTTTGCCCGCCGATATTGTACCGCGACCCTGCAACTGCGACTTGCTATTCAGAAATCCGTGATCTTTCATCTCACGAGAAAAGAGAGGAAGAGGAGCAGATGAGTTTCGATATGGATCCTGAGTATTTAACGCAGCTTGGTGTAATGAATCCCGATACTGGGGAAATTACCGGAATAGCATTTAAACCTGAAGAACTCGTAAGGATGGCATTTTATGAAGGCGACGGAATGCCAAGATTCCCGAAATTCAACGACACAAAAGATCCAAGCTCCTGACGTCTTATCGCTCCTAGCACCAGGTTTACTTGACAACCTAATTTGATTAGAATGAAAAAAAAGCGGCTAGATCAATACAAAGAGGAAATGAAGCAATATGCAAATGCTGATGGTAGTTACACTATTTATCAAAATCCCGCTATTGACCATCTGATCATTTTAACGCTCGGTTCACCAGTACCAACTAAACAGGATAAATTTAAACCGCTTAAGGCATTTGTACAAAATGAAGATGGCACAGAGGCACCTGTAGCCAACCTGTATAAAAAGTTGGAAGATACTGATATGATAAAACAGTTCAATGAGCATGTCAGGAAAGCCGCGTTCGAAGTTTTTACAGTGGAAAACCGTGTAAAAAGACCGGAACAGGTAGAGGTGATCATACATGTTAGCACTTTAAAACGCAGATACAATGAAGTTGATGTCGATAATTTGGCAAAATGCGTACTAGATGCATTGAATGGGATTGCGTTTGACGACGACTCTCAGGTGGCAACATTGATTTGTCAAAAACATGTTCACGCAATGGAGGTGGACGGCCTACTTATCGCTATTACAAAGATAACACCGACCCGCCGAGGCATTTTGGGAGATCCAGCGATCTATAGCTTCAACCCATGGAAAACGTAAATGTCACCAAGGATATTAAATCATTTTGGTGTATTGAAAGTCCGTCAGTATTTGAATGTGTCTGCCAAACCAATATTAATAGAGATTCGACATATCGCTGACTCAGATCTGAGCTTCGAAGATCGAAGCGATGCAACTGAAAAATTTGACGAACTGCGCAATTTATCTTTCAAATCATTTCAAGTTTTCGCAGAATGTCCTTTTTGAACTTGCTAAGAGGACGTTTATGAAAGTCTTCAGCGTCCCATTCCACTCCGAATGCTAACCTATAAACTTCCTGATGGGCTAATCCCAGTTTAGAATATGTTTGTATTAGACTAAAAATGTATTGCTCCGAATAGGCATCTTTTATCTTTATAAGGTCGGCCAACTCTGACTGGTGACCTGCATATATAGTCGCCAATTTCATATCAGCATAACTTCTAACAGCACGGTCTTTTCCCGGTTTTGCTACCAAGCGGATATTATAACTTTTCGAATCTTTATCTAATTTATAGTCAAAAGCGATCTGATCACAACAATCTTGGTCTAAGTATGGATGCAAATGTGAATGAGTCGAAAAGTCACTATTCCTTTTTATTGAGCTGTTGCATAGTGTACAGCTGGGGATGAGATTATAAAATGATAAGGCCAATAAAGGGTGTCTGGAATGTGAGTACCAGTGATCGAAGGTTGGTCTTATGATTTTCTCTCCCTTCTCAGTCTTTATCGTATAGGTATAAAGTCTGTTACAATACGTGCAAGTTTGCCTATTCAGGTTCTGAGCAAGCGTATAAATATCGTATCTTTTCTCATCTTTCCCATTTAAAAACCAAGTATCGTAATCAAAGAGTCTTTCTAGCAAGTCATAGGAATCTTTGTATTTATTAACTAGTTGCTGCTCATCTGCATTTGGCAGCCTCAGGTTTTTACATTTTAAGAATGCGTTGTACTCCTCCCAGCTAAAATTGCCCACTAACTGTTCCCATACATAGGCACTTTCTACTAGTAGCTCAGCAGGCAAGCCGCCTATGATATTTGTCAACGTATCTCCTTGGGTAAATAACTGGATAGCCCTTCCGGTTATTCCCTTCACCTTGTGACAGTGTATTTTGCAGACATCACAATCATCATCACATCCGCCAGCTAAAAGTTTCTTTCTGATCCGGCACGTCACCTTTTTCACATGCTTCTCTCTTGCACCAATGATTTCCGGTAAGTCTTTATTTATGAAGAGCATAAAATTAGATATTAAGCAATTGCTCACGAAGTGAGGCAATTTGTTCACGTATGTTTTCTTTTTCTGGATTATAAAAAGCTTCATCATACATCTCGATAAGCTTAGAGGCAAGGACAGGTTCCGCAACATTTCGGATAAGTAAAGCATGGTCTTCCTTTTTTTCTCTACTCAGTTCAGCTTCCAACACTTCTTTCTCTTTTAAAAGCTCATAGTTTTTCTTATCCAGTTCAAGACTCCGTCGAACTTCATTCAACCTAATTGCATTGTTGAGATAAACAACTGTATTATTGATCTGATCAATGGCAAACTCGCCGCAAAGCCCTTCGTTCATAAAAAATCCAGTTGCCAAAAGGTTATGTATGTTTGCAGCGAAAGTTTTCTGCTGCTTGTTCACGCGTATAGCGCTTCCACCTTCAAGTGCCAAGAACATGATATTTGAATTTGGAATATCGGAAAGGATAAATGGTGAATGGGTGACAAAGCAAATACTGACGTTTTTGATGGAATTTAGTCGTAGGTTTATAATGCTTCGCCGTAGAAAATTGACATATTTTCTTTGCAATTCCGGATGAAAGTATAGTTCAATCTCTTCTAAAATTATTTGCACACATTTATATTTAACTTTCTTTTTCGTAGTAACCCGTACAGAATCAAGATTTACAAGATGATATAACATGGAGTTCATAGAATAGACCATTTGCTTTTCCCCGGAACTTAGCAGTCTAAAAGCGATTTCTTCTTTTTTATCTTTTATCGTCTCTAAAATTATATCAATAGTAAATATTGGAGGCGGAATTAGTTCAATGAGCTTATCCTTATGTGTCTGCTTTTTTGCAATAACTTGCTGGATCAGGCTAGAAATATTATCTAGTGTCTGATCTTTTTCCTCCAAAGGAATATGTTTGTGTCGCAGATAATTAAGAGTTTGCTTGAACTTAAAGGCTATATGGCTTGAATCCTTTATCAGTAGATTAATAAACTTACTGAGATCTTTGCTGAAGTTGTGATTCTCCACAATGTAGTAACCATTGTACTCTTCATATTTTATGGAAACAGTTATAAGCTTTCTAACTAGGTAATGCATAGCAAACAGATCGAGTTCCTGTATTTGATCATTTTTCTTTTCATTATAACCAAACTCAAATACCTTATTGATCTTTTGTAACACGTCGTGTGTGTCTATCTTTTTATTGTTCAACAGATAATCAAAGTCAACTATTTCAGTTGTCGTAATACCTTTTTTGTCAGTTTTAGAAATTTTGTAAAGTTCTTTTCTATAAAATTGATCACTGTTAGCCGTCAATATCAATCTCTTGGCTCTGTGGTTTTCCGTGACATTTCTAAAATCGTAACTTTTGTCCCCAGAACTCCGAAGAAGGTTTGCTACAAGTCTAGACTTCACGAGTTCATTTTCCCGATTGATGATGATATTTCCTTCATCACGCCAAGGATTGATAACTAAAGGCGTTTGATAGGCATCGTTCTTATGAAAAAGTGCACTTAGCCAGTCCTCTTGCCCTGTGCTAATGTAGTCTGCAGAGTTGTAAGCATAATGTGAGTAATTAATGCAGATGGAATAGAACATCGAAGATCGATTAAATTTGCCTTCGACTATGGAGTTCTCAGGCAACAGCCTGCCGCTTTCATCATAGTCAAAAACAGATATTATTTCATTTTCAACAACGATTTTGTGCAAAGTTTCAAACTTGACATACAGCGCGACTCTGAGGCCCTGGACCGGCTTCAAATCCTCTTTCATTCCAAAATGACAGGCAATGTTATTGATCGCCATAAGTATGAGGTCGCTTACTGTACTTTTCCCAGATCCGTTTTTGCCTGCTACCGCACAGACATTGATCTTTAGATTACCATAATCGTATAGACAACTTGGATAGCTTTGTGTGTAGGTAAAATTATCGTTGTCATCGAGCTTGTAATCGTTGTAAAAATAGTATGGGTGATCGTCACCTAAAACTTTTAATAAATCCTCACGGCAATTTTTAAGTGGTTTAATTGCAATAATTTTGAAGTCTATAAGAGGATTTTTATTAGCCATAGCATTAATTATAATGAAAGATGGGAAAAATATTTGACAAAATTATCTCATATTAACAGCAGCTCGAGTGTATAACACACGCTTTAAGCTCATCCCAGTCTGTAAATCCGTCACCAAAAGTGACGAAGAATCACTTTCTACGGAATACTCGTGTACTATACAGCGGACTATTAAAACAATTGACCGAAAGCGTTATGAGTACATTTCCATCAGCAGAATGCACAAGGATTTTGACCCAGACTTTTTTATCGGCATTCACATAACGAAACCGGTTTATGGTATGTATGCTTTGACCATGGCAGTAAATCGTTGGAGAACGTTACCCCATGAAAGATTTTCCGAAAAAGCCTAGCTCAGAGAAATGGATTTAAAATTAAATGGGTAGCGCCTGCAATATACTTAGCAGCCTTTATACTGTGCATTTTCCAGTAAATTAAGCTACCTTTTTTTCATCCAATGATTTCTGAAGGTCTTCAACTATCGAATCTGTAAAAGCTTTTCTTACTGGAAGATCCCTACTAAATGCCCCTGCAACGTATTCTATAGGTAATATCCGCCTTAAATTCACTTTAAAATCCTCTAACTTAATGTCTGGATACGATTCATTAACCCTTGATAGAAAGGACTCTACATGTTCCATCTTACCAATCAAAGACTTTTCATCCCAATCCTCATATTGAAAAAAGTCTTGATCACTTAAAAATCCTTTAATAACATTCAAACAAAAACCAACACATGTCATATACTGTGGTGATGCGCCTGGACTTACAAAATCGCCATTTGTATCATAAAGAGAGCCTTCGTAAAAGTACCCAAATTCAGGCTGCGCTTTTTCCAAAATAAGTTCCGATTGTGCCATAAAAGCTGGCAGCAATATCGCCGGCAAAAAATCTAAGCTTTTGAGATAATAATCTTCCATTCCGGAGACATCTTCAATAATTACAGATTTGCCGGTGAAATGAAACAGTTTTGATTCGCTGTTATATCTTAAAAAGATTGCGGCATGCTGTGTTCCATCCGGATTTATTAAAATCGCGGCTCCAACCATGTTTTCTTCAAGATCGGTTTCGTCGCAATGTCTTAGGCGATTGGTAAGTTCTTCTTTTGTTATCACTTAATTGACTGCTTTTTTCGATTATACTCCCTTATTTTTTTCTCAAACAGAATTTTGATATCATTCCTCATCTCCTTCAGTTGTTCATGATCTTTGAATGCCTGACTAACTATTAAAATGGTTTTTAAAATATTAACGTCTGTACTTTCATGGATAAACAAGCGTAGAAACTTTCTAAAGCTACCATAATCCTTTATATCTAAATAGTCCCTAGAAGTGTAGTGGATAAATTTCAATTGATCAATTTCGTTAGTTATAGACATAAATTTAGTCAAGAACCTATTTAGTATATCATATTGCTGATCGTTCCAATAAGAATCACATAGCTCATACTTTTCTTCGTCTCCGCCTTTTTTTAGCCAGCAACTAATCCGAATTTTTTCATATAAAAACCGGTTAGCTTTTTTAGCATTCGTTTCAGTACAACCTATTGTTATCCTGTTCCCATTAGTTTGTTCAAGATGGATATTTGGATTGGAACCACCCACAGCTATAAGCTTGCCAGTCATAAAGACCAACGACGACTTGAGCGTAATAAATTTCGGTTTAGCCCTTAATTTCTTGCCGGTTTTTAAAGCTTCAAAGACAGAGTGAATGTTCTTTCCGGTATATATGTTCGCCTCGTAAGCTAGGCCATTCGCTTTAAAAAGCTCTTGTATTGTTCGCCATTCTTTAACAAGCGCTTTATTGTCGGATTTGCTACTAATGATCGCAGTCAAATCCTCCTGTATATTTTCTATTTGTTCTTCAGTCCCTGTCGCCTCTAACACAAGCGAGCCCGACTTTATATTTATTTTGATCCCCTCCCTATCGTCATTTAATCTGATGATATTTACGACAGAACTGAACAACACCGAAAATGCCTTTGCAGCTTCCAGCGACATACCGTCCAAATCAACTTTTTGCTTGGAAGAGTCGGTTTTTATAATAAACTCTAATTTATTCTCCTCTTGCATTTTTGTATATACTTGAAACACAAAGTTGGCACATTCTACTAATGTAGAAAACATATTTTGTAATACAAAAGGCATCGAATCTGTTTATAATGATCGATGCCTTTCTAAAAGTTAATATATCAGTAGGCCAGTCGGATATTTAAGTTGTTGTAAAGGCTTGGGATTTGGGAACGGCATATATCGCAATTAAGAGATTTTTGCTGATCCTCTATAAAAATCCCGCCGCTACTTGACATATTAAACTGCGTTGAATTTTCTTCAACAACTTTCCCCTGATTTAATTTGATCAATTGACTAAACGCAATGATGGCGGCAGATGGTGATAAAAAAGGCAAAATGCTGGCATGGGGCTCATCATTTCCACTTCCTTCTTTTATTGGACGTTGGGGCAGATCTACCTCCGCACATTTTGGCACGAATACGACTCTGGCCAAATCCTTAAAAGTACACATTATGCAATTATCCTTTAACGGAATATGACGACCCACATTTATTCCCCAGGATCGGCTTGTAGTAGCATGGAATACAAGTGGCGGATAGAGGTTTTGTACAGTAGACCAGATATCGAAGTCATTAGCAAAACACATAATCACGTCAGCAGATTGCGTTTTACTGTGGTGGTTATAATTAAAGTTTTTATAATCACCATCAAAAGTTTCAACCACATATTTCGAATCCAAAAGGTAGGATTTGCAGATTTCGGTTTTGGTCCGCCCATCGCAATCTGTAGCTGCAAATAGCAAAGAGCTGCTGGTATTATGAATTTCCACACCTGCGTCAGCGTCGATAAAGAGTATTTCACCACTAAAATCCACAAGCCCCATGAGGTAAGCAAAGGAAGATCCGATAGCGCCGCACCCCAGTACATGAACTCTTCCAAGGTCTAAATCAGTCAGTAACTCTGGGTTAGCGATAACCTTATCTTCTACTGACATTGAATACAGATCATACCATTGGCAATAATTTCCTGAACTTATGTTATTAGCCCATCGAAACAACTCAGCATTTCCCAGGCATGCTGCAAATGCAGCACCTAACGGATTTTTTGTGTCTTTTATCGGAGAATCACATCCCGCATAATTATTGAAAGCGCAGCTAGCAACCCATCCATTAGCATCAATAGCTACAAAAGGACTCTTAGTATTACTACCTGGTGAACCAATAGAAATCAAAATATCTTCTTCAAAAGCGGGTTGACCATTGAAATAGAACTCTCCGTGAGGGTCGATACCCGTAAGCATTTCCCTTAGATTATTCAATATAGTACCGGACTTAGAAGGTGTAATTATGCTGGAAGAATCATCGCAAATAATTTGGATGGTATGGCACCACCGAGCTAGTATGTTAACCAATACAGTTAACATAACCTGCGTTACATATTCGGAGGTATTTAACGTCACAATCACCTTAATTTTAACATTGTGACAGTCGGGATTTGTTTCAGTAAATGAGTCTGTCCTCTTGTTTCTTTCGCTATACCACTCCTCTTTCATTTCGAAAATCTTTAAACACCATTTTATCTCTATTCAGTTTTTTTGGGATAAACCGCCTTGATACATACTTGTCGCCTAGCCTTTGAAATTCATCATTCACAAAGAGGTGTATACCACATTGTTTCCAGGGCAAAATGCCATTCCTTGAAAAGAAGGGAACGACAATAGAAAGGAAGCCATCCGATCGAAAGGCTGTCTCTTCATTATCCACGTCCGAATGATCAACCCACTTCCCTGGGTGCGTATGCACCTGTGATATGTAAACGAGATCATTATCACATAAGTATTCAACCACCAATGCGTTGGATTCATGGGTAGTTAATATCCCGTATCGGGAAGCCTTCGTCTTGGGCGCGATAGCGTGAGTAATAAAGTGCTTATTGCCTTCGATTCGACCAGCCCAATATATTAGTCCTTCACAGCTAGGTTTTTTATTTCCGTAATCTTGTAGAACCCGATGGGTGAAATCCAAAACCTGTGAGTCTACATAATATTGTTTATTATCATTGGGATAAAAGCCAGTAGGCCTTTTAAGTATCCAGTCAAACCATCCTGCCATCGTAATAGGTTTTGTTTGAAATTCTTGTGTAAATAGTATCCAGAATTGCGTTTAAATTTATCAACCCACCTGCAATTGCTCTCCAATTAGGTGCCTGCCAATCCGTATGTATACCAGTATAACCTGCATAAGCCTTCCTTGAACAGGGATGACAAATTACACCCTGACCGTTTGTTTGGTTGAAGAAGCTATCTCCACTAAACTTCGGATAAGCCGCAGAAATTCCTGTATGACCTGATTTAGGACATCTAAAGTCGATGAGATATGGGCTTTCAGGATAGTTATCGAACTTAAACTCTATGATATATGTTTCACCGTCAATAGAAGATGTCATAAAAACTGTAAACAACTGGTTGACCTCATCTATAGGTGAGATCAACCAGTTATAATCTTTACAGTTATCCTGACAAGCTTCTATTTCAACTGCAACAGTTGCAGTTGAAATATAGCTTGGGACACTCATGCTCCTTTTCCTAAATCAGTAAATACCAATACCTGGCCATTAGGAAAATTGTAGCTTCCAATTGTCCGAGCCTTCTCGAGCGTCTCAGTAGTGCCCTTGATTTTTAACTCATAGTTGCCGTCAGCAGCAAATTGGAAATGTCCTAGGACCAAATGTATCAGATCCTGTACAGAAATCTCAACATTGAAAGCATTCTCCCATTTTCCTTTTGGAGTCTGGATGATGAGCTTAACATGTTTTCTTGTTTTTGAAACAAAATGTTCAATTCCCGGACGTGCAAGATTGATTTGTTCATCATTTTCAACAAGTTCATCTTCCCATGGTTTTCGAATGGATAAGTAGAGCTCATCTTCCAAACTGATTCCCCCAAGCACTTTGATTTCCTTCCCTGTTATATATTGTTTCTCCCATACGAACTCTTTTCCGTTAATGGTCAACAACAACACATTTTTAAAATAAAAATGTTCAATTTCAGGACGAGCAAGGTTTACGGGATTCTCTTCTATAAGTTCGTCTTCCCAAGGTCTTTGAATTGCAAGGTACAGTTTTGACTCTAAGGAATCTTGTGGTGCACCAACGAGTTCACGGATCTCCGCTTGGTAAATAAACTGTTTCGACCAATGATATAATTTACCATTAACCGTAAATGGAAGTGGTTCTCTGTTAGTTGTTTCTGAAGTATTATTAATGTTTTTCATTTTTTTAATTCTAAAATTTATTGCAAAACTTAGCACATGATCTCAAAATGAGATCGGTTGATTTCAATAGGGAATTTTGACGTGTGAAACCTATAGCTCGCTTTAAATTTTAAAATGCACCACCTATCAAGGTTAAAAAAAGCGTTTAGATTCTTGGAGTTATCGATGCGGCGCCTTATATTTGAGTTGGAAAACAAAATACACGGCCAGCAGATGAGCTAATCTGCCTTGGCATTACAACTTTAGAACCAGGCGCCTTGATAGTAGTCTGGTTTTATTATTTACAAATATATGGTAAAATTGTCAATCTCAAAATAAATCTTACTTTTTTTTGTGTAATATTTGTTTACACAAAAATTTTGATTAATTTTGAATACACTATTAAATTTATATGCTTGATAAAGAGCAACAAACAGAATTCTACGAACGAATTGGCGAACGTATTAAGGAGGCTCGAAAGGTTCAGGAAATGAATCAAGACGTTTTAGCAAACACTCTTGGGATTTCCCGCGTATCTCTTGTCAATATAGAAGCAGGCAAACAAAGAGTCCCCCTACATGTTTTAATAGATATCTGCGAGGCGCTTAATGTATCCATGAATGATCTTGTGCCACAATCAATTGAGAATAGTATCAATTCTGCTATTTTGAATAAGATAAAAAAGGAAACAGACCCGGGTACAGATTCTGCAGAAAAAGTGACGAATTATATCTTATCCAGGATGAAAAACAATAGTTAATATGTCTAGACCAATTTCAGGGCTTAAGCTAAGGCAGGTAGCTGACCTTACCTTTCAAATTGTGACGAGCGCAAACATTACCAAAGCTCCTGTAGATGTTGATTTGATTGCACGTCGTTGTGGAGTTACTGTAGAGAAAACTGATTTAGGAGAAGATGTAACAGGTTTGCTGGTCGCTCAGGGAGAGACTGGTATAATTGCTTACAGCCCCCACCAAGGTGAGCAAAGGAGGCGTTTCACAATTGCCCATGAACTTGGTCATTTTGTACTCCATCGCAATGATGGTGCGGATACCGTATTTGTTGATAAAGACTTTATTGTAAAATATAGAAGTAACAAATCATATTCAGAGCTAGAACTGAAGCAGGAACAGGAGGCCAATGCTTTTGCCGCATCTTTATTAATGCCAAAGGAGTTTGTTTTGGAAGAAATCACCAGTCCAATGCTCAAAAATCTTTCCGAATCAGACGTTATTAGTGAACTTGCGAGGATATTCAACGTTAGTATACCGGCGATGACGTTCAGATTAACTAATCTAAACTTGATATATTAGATTTAAAATTCAGTGTAACTCCTGTTAAAGGAAAAACGATCGGATTATGAACGTGATTCTAATTTGCCATAGTTTATGGAAGACCTTATATCCGGCTGGCAACAGAAGTAATCAATTAACAAAAGAATCCTCAACATTCAGATCCTTTAGCGCTTGTGGATCTATATACAATTTTCCCTCTCTGCCATTATAGACATTGGAATAAGGGTAGTTTAACGGCCTGATAAACACATTTGGAAACGGATAATCCTTAAGCTTTTTCTGTAATTGGAAAAAAATGTCAACACAACCAAACAAAGCGCCTTGATCAAACATACTGTTTACCAATTGCTGGAAGCCTTTTGATGTAATACTTGTGTGTTTAGTGGAACGCAGATAAATCATATCACAGGGACGATCAACAGCGCCCTCTGGAAAAACTTCATTTCCATCAACAATAGAATACTCCAAATGGTAAAGCCATGCCAGATGCCTGATGATGTTTTGGATGGGTATTTGAAAGTTTGCGGGATTGGTCATATATACCACTACCAGATTTTGTCTGAATTTCTTAGCTACCATGTTTGATAATGTAAGCTAAAGATAATGATAAAGGAGAATTCACATAGCATCCTACTGTTGCAGAACCAACGTATCAACATGAAATATTTTTAAATAAAATCATGGTTATAGTACCATCTATTCACGGTGTACGAAAGTTATACAAGAAGAACCATCCCCAATGAATTCGGTGATTGCCGGTTGCGCTCGCTTAGTGCTGCTTCCATTTCATTTCCGTTATATCCGTCGGGCCTTGATACTCAATTTTACCATCATCATTTTTTTTGATTGAGCTGGATATATTTTGTGGTCAAACTCCCTAGGCGAATAGTCGACAGCAAAAGCACTATAGGCCATTTTGTGCTTATGCCAAGCGTAGTAGCGCATATAGATCATCCGCAGATAGTTTGTATTTTTAATCTGCTTTTTGCTGCTGCTTTTTCTTTTTCTCAACCAAGAGTTGCACAAGCTCGGGCTGCAGAGCCGAGTCTCTTGAGATCAGATCTTCTTAATAAATTTTCGTCTGCGGCCATCTCCTTAAGCCTATATAGCAAAGCCTGTCTTTGCGAAAATGGAGCACTTGACAATTCTCTACTAAAATGCACTAATAAGGTTCATATCGAAATGCACGATATTTTCAATATAGTTGGAAAAAGGATCCACCTGCTCACAACCCTCTGGCAAATAAACATGAGTGTTTGTCCCTTCACCAGTAGAAAATCTTAGGATCGCCATATCAATATTTTGGATTAAGATCCCGAAGTTAACCATCAAAATACTGACGCATGCGGCATCCCCCCTCACCTCAACACCGAACTCTTCAAATAATACTCCTGCCTCCCACTCTTCCTCACCACCCAGCCATCCGTCTTCCTCCTCCTATAAAAAGTCCTCACGCCAATGCAAAGCATCTCCATCACCGCATCCCTGGTCAGCCATATCTCCTCCTGATCCGCTGCCGAAGCATCCAAAGCCGCCACCAGCTTCAACTGTCCCTTGCCAAGCCGGGCTAAACAATCTGAAACCTCCCTTTGCCAGGCCCGGAGCGCCTCCACATCCAGCCGCAGTTCATCGCGCAGCGAACCATGCAATTCCAGAAGCTGCCGCTGTCCCTTCAGCACCTTCCGCTGGTCAATAGCCAGCGCATGCAGCTGATCCAGCACCTCCTCGTTATTTTCCATGAAAATTTGTTAGAATGTCCGCCCCCCAAAAAGGCGGACTTAGCAGAAACCAGCCAAATACTTTAGGCTCCAGTCCCCTCAGCCAAGAGCGCCAACTTTTCATCAATCCATTCCAGCAGCGAAGCATCCACCGAAGGCCGGTATCTATTATACCGCAGCTCCGTCATCAATTCCGCACGAGCAATCTGCTCCCACTGCTCCCGCAGCACCCTAACGCGATCAGCTACATCCAACCCAGCGACCAAGCCCTGCAAATACTCTACATAATAGGCCGCAAAGCGCACACTATTGAAACCCAAGCCCACCAAATAAAGCCTCAATAAGCTGTCTACATCAATCGCCTCCACACCAAAGCCACGTTCACCAAACCCATCCTCTACGAGGCGAACCAAGGCCTCATTATACACGATCAGATAATGGTAGTCACTCCAACGAACATCTGCGTTTACTTTAAACTTCCGGAAAGGAATACCCGCCAGGTTAACCAGCTCCGGAGATGCACCCGCCCCGCGTAAACTATAGTTGATCCGGCTCCACATATCCCAATACAACGGAAACTGCGACTCGATCTCTGATGCCGGTACTACCGCACCAGGATTTAACACCTCATCCCCAGACCCAGCCACAACGAAGCCATCACCTTCACCAACTGCCTCCCATGCCCAGCCCAAAATCTGCTCTATAGTTTTGTTCAATACTTCAAACTCTCTATCATTGTTGATATCTATACCACTTACTGTACTGCCGTTATTATGTGCGTGAAGCACTAAACCATAGCAGCCATACAACACCACAGCAAGCACAGACTTAAAGCTCACATCCGTTCCGGCGAAGTACTTGTCTGTCAAAGCCAACAGCCGACGAGCCTCCAACTCCCTTTTATCAGACACCGCACGCATCAACTTATCTTTAACTGTCATTTGCCGCGCTATCAACACCTGCATCTCCGGATCCTCCCAAAACACTTTCAAATTATCCTGCATCAGCCGCACAAACAAGTCCTTCAATCCCGCCGCATCAACATCCAAACCCGCGCCAGCCGAAACACCAGAACCAACCGCAGCCCCCGAAACCTCACCAACCCCCTCAAACAACAACCGCCAATGATCCTTCCCTTCTACATAAGTCTGCATCAATGCCCTAAAAGACCCGAAAGCCTGGTTCACCGCCGTAGGCGCCCTTCCAGCTTCCCGCCCAATGGCACTCGCATTCAACGCCTCAAACCCTTTTTCTTTCACTATTCTCGATGCTGCTTCAAGCAGCAGAGCCTTCGTTCTATCTTTATCTCTCACTTTGTTTAATTTTTTTCTTGTCACAGTAAATAACCCTATTCAAAATTCTTAATCTGCGCTTTCACCTTTACCCACTCCCAGGCATTCAGCACCTTGTCCAGATGCTCCTGCGTATGCGTAGCCATCACGCTCATCCGTATCCGCGCATCCTTTTTGGATACCGCGGGGTAGCCAACCTGGTTCGCATAAACCCCCGCCTCCATAAGCAACCGGCACACCTCAGCATTGACACCAGCATTGCCTGTCAACACCGGCACTATAGCCGAAGCAGAATTACCCGTATTCAAACCCAGCTCATTCAGTCCCTTTTTCAGATAATCAATATTCCGCCAAAGCCTTTTCCTCCACTGTGGCTCTTCGTCTATCAGATCAATAGCTTTCAGGATACAAGCAGAAGCCGGAGTACCAGACACCGAGAAGATATGCTGACGAGCATGGAACTTCAGGTAATTAATCATCGCGCGACTTCCCACCACATATCCACCCAAATGCGCAAATGTCTTGCTGAATGTGCCCGTAATCAGGTCAACATCGTTATAAGCATTATGCTGCTCCAGAACACCGCGACCAGTCTCTCCAACCACGCCCACACCATGCGCATCATCCATAGCCAGCAAAGCACCAAACTCCTTGCATAAAGCCACAATCTCAGACAGCGGTGCCAGGTCTGCGGGCTGGCTGTACACTCCGTCAACCACCACCATAATCGTTCTGAACTTACCAACCGCCTCCTTAAGCAGCTTCCGCAAATGCTCCATGTTATTGTGCAGAAACCGCCGAACATTCGTGCCTGAAAACCCATCATACATGCTCGCATGAACACTCATATCCGCAATCACCAGATCCGATTTCTTCATTACGGCATGCATCGTCGATACATTCGCTGTATACCCGGTCGTAAACAATAAAGCAGCCTCTCGTTTAAAAAACGCTGCGATCTTTTCTTCGATCAGCCGGTGATAAGTCATGTGGCCGCCGATAGCCGGGCTGGCCGCGGCGCCAACGCCGTACCTAACAATCGCATCAATAGCCGTCTGCTTCAGAGCCGCGTGCTGCGCGAAGCCCAGGTAGTCGTTAAATACCATGGCTACATAAGTTTTACCGGAACTGCCAGGCAGGTTAAGCTCAACTTCGGGTGCGCAGCCATTCAAAGATTCCTGCCTGTAGTTCCAGTGCCCTCGGCTATTCCAATCATCAATATAATTTTCAAATTCTTTGGCCTTTTCATAAGGCCCATGTCCCTCTATATCTTCAAAATCCTTGAAGCTTGCATTACGATAATCAATCGTGCTCATCATTATTATTTATTTACGTTAATAAGTTAGTGATGCAAATATTGATCGTAATTTGAGTTTTCGTTTTTCATTAAGGGACATATTTTTAATTTATTAATTACACATTAAATAAGCATCACCAGCGACCTAATAGCTCATGCCGATCCAAAAGGAATGACTACGTATAACCGAATGCGATACTCGCCCTGCTCATCGTTATCAGCGTTCGGAGAAAGCAGATCCGCGTAAGCATAGCGACTGATCAAAATGCCCTACATCGGTCTGCTAAATCGCTTACTTAGTCAATCATGAGTTGAAGGATAATAGCATATTGTCCGGATCAATGCTTTATCTTTCAAAGCGACAAGCATATCCCTCCTTCAATTAATTGCAATGTTCTTGTAAGAGTTCGACCTGCTGCCAAGAAAATCTGGTACACGGTCTTAGTAGCTTTTTCGCCAAACCACTTACAAAGCATCTTTTTGCCTTCGCCCCTTGACATCCTGAATAATGTAATCGGTTTTGGCTGCTGTGCAAAACAAAAGCAATATTATAATTACAGATGACTGTAAAATTATATTGTTATTTTCTTGATTTTGAATATATTATTCCACTTCAGGCCAAGTCTTAGCGCCCGCCTTCATTCTTTCATAATTCATCTTAATATCTTCAGCATCGGGATTACCCGCAACTGCTTTCTCTTGCCATAACAATGCCTCTGATGTTCGACCTAATTTATAAAGTAAGTTGGCAAATGTATCTGTAGCAGCAGCCTTATCTATTGGATCATGCTCAGTGTCTATGCCCTTCTTTGCCCAGATCAAGGCCTTTTCTAAAGCATACTTTTCCTTGGCACTATTGAAAATCTCCCATGCCCAAGCGTTATATCTACCCTTATTATATGCTTCATCATACATAGTAGCGGCATCTATTAGATTTCTCAAAACAATCAGCTGCCCAGGCGCTAACCGCCTTAGATAGTAATCTACACACATTGACCGAATTACTTCACAATCAAGAGGTTTACTACTGGTTATCAGTTTTTCAATTTCTTCCCAATTTGGAGAATCTCCTAAATACGTAATGATAAGGTCCTTAAAAAGGATATTTTGGAATTTGTGGCTTATCGCCGCGAACTGAGTACTACCCAGATTCTTAGAAAGCCATTTTCTTATTATCAAGAAACCAGGGTCACTTATGCTATTGGTGAATTGCTCTATGAAGTTTATTTTACTTTCATATTCCGAACTATCAAGACTGTTTATGTAATGATTAGCAATGTTTCTTGCATTAACGGTATCCTTTTGACTTTTTGCCATAAGGCAGAGATTGCGCAAAAAGCTCATATCTCTTTTGCCCTTATTGTATTCATCAAGCCGGACGTTGTAGTCCGTATTTGTCGGAATAGCAACTATCGCGGAAAAACCTTTCGTAGCACCCTTAAAATTTTTGGTAATCGGCCAAAGCGTAGAGTGGATTTCTCTGATTTTATCTATTGGTAACTTGATTACCTCACGATCATAAGTTATAAGTCCATTTTGTTCCGTTTCCACGTCAAACGGCTGAGTGTAGATACTAGCTGTCAAACCCTGTGCTTCAAATTTTCTCAATGAATCAACCATGTTAGCATATTGTTTCTGCAAAATAGCAGGTGTTACAACCCCATCATACCCCCAGCCTGCTTTCAAGTCATCCCATAGATGCCCTTCTATAGGCACACCGATACCACCAAATTCTCCGAGGACTGCTGCTTTACCTTTTTCAAACTTAATGTGACCAGGGTTTGGATAAGCATGCACATCAGTCATGTCGGCCCCAACCCACGCATTTGGACTAGGGCTTTTCAGTTTGTCATTTACATAGAGCATTTCACCACTATGACCATTCACAAGTCTTGTAGGATCAAGGATCTTCAACTCCTTTGTTAGTCGCTCCTGATCATACTGGCCCCACTTTTCATTGAACAATACCCAAGTGATTATGCTGGGATGGTTATAAAGCTGAGCAACGTTTTTTCTAACTTCCTTCTCAAATTGAGCTTTCTGCCCCGCAGTTATGAACCCCGGGTTTACCATATCCTGCCACACTAACATTCCAAGTTTATCTGCATGGTAATACCATCTCGCAGGTTCTACTTTGATATGCTTCCTAATAGTATTGAAACCCATAGCTTTATTGGCCATAATATCAAACGCAAGAGCTTCATCAGTTGGTGCCGTATACAATCCGTCCGGCCAAAAGCCCTGATCAAGTGTCCCTAGGTTATATGTATATTTACCATTAAGATAAATTCGGTCAATTCCCTTTGGATCCTTTTTAATTTCCACTTTTCGCATTCCGAAGTAGGATTTAACTTTATCTTCGCCCAAAGTTATTTCTAACTCATACAGAAAAGGATCATCCGGACTCCATAACTTCGCATTTTTTATAGGAATCTCAATCATCTTGTTAGCATCGTTCCGAGGCATTAAAGCAACCTCCTTCGTAGTGTCAAAAACTCTTATGCTCACATTCTCTGAACTATTAGAATTCACCACGATATTCAATACGCCCCTTTCGACATCCGGGGTTATCTTCAAACTTTCAACATATTTATCCGGAACAGTTTCTAACCATACAGTTTGCCAAATCCCGCTGCTTGAAGTATACATTATTCCCTGAGGTTTTAATGCTTGTTTACCATGCGGGTTGCTGGGACCCTGATCACTGGGATCCCAAACTTTTATTACTAGCTCATTATCATCTGACGTCAATGCGCTCGTCACATCAAATGAGAAGCTCTGGTATCCCCCAACATGCTTACCAATTTCCTTCCCATTTAAATATATCGTTGCTTCAAAATCCACTGCTCCAAAATTGAGCATCACTCTCTCTTTTGGCTTTAATTTCGGTTTGGAAATGTTTCGCTTATACCAGAGCGCCTCGTCCGGTTTGAGGAATCTTTGCACACCTGAAAGAGAAGATTCAATAGGATATGGGACTAGTATCTTATTTACATATTTCATTGGCTTTTCAGCATTTTTTGCTGTAATTGCGTATTCCCATATCCCATTTAGGTTTTGCCATCGCTTCCGCACTAATTGCGGACGAGGATATTCAGGCAACGGGCTTTCTGCATTTACCTGTTTCGTCCAGCGAGTTGGTATCGAGATCGTCATTGGTTTCCAATTTTGCGCTTGACTGTCAGATTGAATGCAAAAAGGCATAGCTAACGCTAGAAGCGCTTTTGTAAGTACTTTCATTTTGCGATTTTGTAAAATTATAGTGAGTATTCTGTTTATTAATTCAGGTAAACAACTATTGAGATACCAAACTTATTGGCTTATATTTTGAGGGTAGGTCTTGCGTCATCCACCCAGGTGCTTCCGAGCCTTTCAGATAATGGTCAAAAAACTGTTGCTGGCGTATAGTAAAATCCAGATTATTTTTTTCTGAAGTTAGAATATGCCCTTCACCTTCATATTCAAGCAGCCAAACAGGTTTCATAAGACGTCTTAAAGCGGTAAACATTTCTATTGCCTGAGGAAACGGCACATTATCGTCACCTTTGTTATGCATTAATAGCAAAGGAGTAACAATTCGATTAGCCTGTAATACTGGTGAATTAGCCATATACATACTTTGCCAATCCCACAAGCTAGCCCCAAAATTTGCCTGGCCTCTTTCATTGTAAGTATTTTGAGCACTTAGCCCAAAAGCCAAGCTTCCAAAATGACTTATCACATCACTAACTCCCGCAGATGCTTGGGCAGCCTTAAATATATCAGAATTAGCAACAATTAAATTTGTTTCATAACCACCAAAGCTATGGCCTTGAAGGCCCATGTTATTGATGTCAAACCATTTATTGGTTTTCAAATAGTCTACTGCACCTAAAACACTACGAAGCGTTCCCAGTTTAATATCACCTAATCTTTCATTTAGTATATCAGGTACTACTACAATATATCCGTTACTAACATACCACGGAATCTGTAGATCCCCTTCACTTAAAAGTGGAGGTTTGAACAAATTCAATTCCTGATGCCTTGTTTGATAGTAATGGAAAATTATCGGATACGTTTTATCCGGATCAAAAACTTCTGGTTTATAAACTATCGCCTTATTCGTTTCCCCATTATTCATAGTGTAAGTGATGAGTTCAGAAGACAACCAATTATATTTTTGCTCTGGACAAATACTGGTTATTATTCGTGGGATGCCTAGGCCTTTGGAAATTAGGAGATTTGGACTAGTACTAGCGCTTTGTTTGGTAAAAATATAAATATCCCTCTTTCTCGCTTTCAGAACTGGAAAATTAACAATATCCTCAGCATAAAGATTATTATCACAAAAGTGTATTTCCGGATCTTTTCGTTTACTCAATTGTGTCGTGGACAGACCATTGTACATGTTTTTTAAATTAGTACAACTCATCACGATTTCACTTCCGTCGACATAGGTAACACTATTAGTACCAAAGTTTGCAAGTAAGAATTTCAACCCCACCTTCCTACCATATCCATTAGTTAAATTAATAGGTTCACTTTTGCCTTCAGGGTCAATCTGCCATATGTCAAATTTGTCGTATATTAAAAAATATTTATCGTTCTTAGTCCAAAAAATGCGATCATAAAAGCGATAGCGTTTGGAAATACCAACAACCTGACAGACATCGGAGTTCAAGTCAATATTCTTTGTTGTATTGGCCAGTTTATCACGTGCTATATCATAAGTGTAAAAATCTCTTCTGGTCGTATCAGTTCCTATCACGAATTTCCCAGTCGGAGAGATTTCCCAAACAGCTGATCTCAACTCAGGTACGTTTGGAACAAACTCTTTCAATATTCCTGTTCTATAATTATATAATTTGTATACAGGTGTTTTTCGCACATCATAATATGCCTCAGTCCAATTTGTCGCTTTCCTCAGTAAAACACAATCATCCCCTATCACCCCCCGCTGCTCAAAGCCGTCCTCATTTACTATTTGCAATTGTTTGCCACCATGTGTTGAAATTGCGGCAACGAATTTATCGTCAAATTTTTCATATTTTGGTTGGCTATATTTTATAAACTCATATTTATAACTCCAGATATTAACCGAGCTGGTTGTTATATCAGAGTCTGCTGAAATAATTTGCCGATAATAAGCAGGTTTAGACTCTGCAGCAACTGTAAAAAACAGGTAACTTCCGTCAGGTGAGAATTGAAACTCATTATCAATGAACTTATACTTTCCATCTAAAGAAGGATCTTTTTCATCGCATAACATTTTTGCTGAAGGCAAACCTCGATCGTAAAAGAAGATGGCTTTCACACCCGTGTGTTCACCAACAAATGCTACTCCTGCAGTTCGTGGGTCGGGCTTTACTGCGGAAAGCTTTCCCGTATAAACCACTCTACGGAATCCAGTCTTTAAATCATAATGGATTAACGAATCCTTATATTGGAGAAATATTGTACTATTTCTTGAAATCCAAAACGCATTTGCCTTACAAATGTATTTTTCAACTCGATCAGTACTTACCAATATTATACTGTCGTTTTTATTTTGGATAAGAATAAGGTTATCGTCTGTTAGCGCCGAATTCTTAACATTTTTAAATATTCGAATACGCCCATCGAGTATACCGTAAGTTCCAATTTTATCAATACCAACTTTAAACGCGACATCGTTTCCGGACCCAAGAAATGATTCTGGGTAAAAAGGCATAGCATTAGGGATAGTTTTCAGTATTCGACCGTTATTATCGACGATATTGAAAATCGATCCTGACTTATCATTTGTTATATAATTCCAGATATATTTACCGTTATCTGATATGCCATACCCCGCTAACTTCTGCCAGTCGTGATGACTATTATTATCCAATTTACGTTTCTGCCCGAGTGATACCTGAATCGACAGACAAAACAAAACAATAAAATAAATTTTCATTTGTATTAAATTTGTTCTTTATAACCAGGATTTTGATGACCTCTTAGAGACGGGTTATATAGGAATTCATAATACGGTATTGGAGCAAGGGCTTTATAACCTGCCCATGTACCACCTTTTACGGGAGCAACTTCCGTCATAACACTGTCTATGATCCCCGTACGTTTTAAATCAAGCCAACGGTGTCCCCATTCGCAAAATAATTCGACTTGACGTTCATGATAAATTGCATCTAAAATTTGCTTTTGAGTGGATCCGGAAAAATTCGATAATCCAGCGCGGTTTCTAATCATATTTAAGTCACTTTCAGCACTGTTGATTCCGAAAAGATTGTTATTATGAGCCCTTGCCTCTGCTCGTATCAAATATTGTTCACTCAGGCGCAAAACCATCAAATATTCTGATTGTTCTTGTGTTGAGTTTCCCCTACCAACTTTATACTTGTAAGGCACTTGATAAGTCGTACCTAAATTTGTACGATTAGTAATCCATTGAGATTTCCTTTGATCTCCACTTTCAAATGAACTCATCAAAAAAGAGCTTGCTGCAGCTAGAAATCTCGTCGATGTAAGATAGAGTAAGGCATCTGACGTGTTTGTACCATTGTTATTTAATAAGTTTGGTTGCAGCTGCCAGATGGCCTCTCTGCTATTTTTAAGAAATACATCATTCAGTGGAGTAAGTTCATATAATCCACTATTCTCTAATACCTTTGTGGCCGCCACTTCTGCCCTGTTCCAATCCTCGCTATATAAATAAATCCTTGCTAATAGCGCTTGGACTGCTCCTCTGTTAGGTCGAATTCTTTCAGGAATACTACTTATTCGCAATCTAGCATCAAGATACTGATCCTTCAGTAGCTCGTCAGCGCTATTCAAATCATTTATAATTTGTTTGTAGACAATCTTTTTGTCCGTTCTGGGAATGTTGGAGTTAATCTTATAGTTAGTTGTAAGCACGAGAGGCACATCGCCATAAAAGTTAACAAGATAGAAATATGCAAAACTCCTAGCGAATTTCGCTTCACCCAATAGTATATTTCTAGTTTCAGAATTTAAAGATTCAGTATTTTCCAACCCTTCAATAATAGAATTCACAGGAAAGATAAAATCTTTATAAACCGTACTCCAAATATCGAATGGCATAGTATTGAGGTCATTCCGATAAAGAAACAGGTCTGAGAAACTGATTAATTCATCCGCTAAATATCCTGACTGGACTGATAGAGATGAATTTACTGATGGGCTACCACCACCCAATCTTGGATTTGTTGTAATAGTGGCGTAAAGACCCGTCATAGTTGAGATCGCCAGGCTTTCATTTTCAAATACCAGAGCTTTAGATGAGCTATCAATCGGCGGGTCGATCTCAATAAATTTTTTGCATCCCATAACGGTAGCAAAAAAGCCAACCATCAGGAATAATTTGATATGAAGTAAATGATTCTTTTTCATGATTTTATAAGCCTAATGAAAGTCCAAAAGATAAAGTCCTCAAGGGAGGCAAACTAGCAACATCCTGAGTCTCGGGATCAAACCCCTTATATTTTGTCAGCGTAAGGAGATTTTGAGCCTGCGTGAATAAACGTAGATTCTTAATATATCCCTTTTTTATAATAAAAGGTGGTAGATCGTAAGATAATGCAACATTCTTTAATCGTATAAAGGATGCGTCAACCCAAGCTCGATCGCTGGATGAAATCCTATAATATGCATCAACAGCTTCATTAAACCCTTGTTGACTAAATTTTTGTATGCTCTTTTTATCTCCTATATTCCTCCAGTTATTGTAGTTTTCCACTAATTGATTTTTAGGTACCCCAGGATTCAAAAAAATCAGGTTGTGCAGCGGATTATATCCTAATTGCTTCGTGACCTGGACAAAAAAATCAACTCTAAAAGAACTGTAGCTAATGCTATTCGATAACCCTCCTTGAAACTTCGGAGCAATGTTGACCTTCTTAGAATAGGCAAATGCATCTGCTTCGGTAGTTATGGTACCAGCTTTTGTGAGAAATTGATACAGCCCGGTTGCGGGATCAACTCCTTTAAACTCGTATGCCCCAACAAAACCATTGAACGGTTTTCCTATCGGACTTTCTCCTCTTTCTGAATAATACAGCAAAGAAGGTGAATTCATAACAAAACTCTCAGGAATAGCTAAAAGCCTATTACCTAACATCCCGAATGTCAAAGAAGAATTCCAATTAAATTTTGGTGTCTTAATATTTACACTATTAATTATAAGTTCGTAACCACTATTTCGAATTGTAGCCAACTGATTTTCAACAACAGACAGTCCTCCGGCAGTGAATGGCAATGTCCTACCGCCCAACTGACTGGATGATTTGTGTCGGAAATAAGTAGCATTAATTATAAATTTATCTTTGAACAAACCTAATTCGATCCCGACCTCAGCTTTACGAATGCTTTCCCAGTGATAATCAGGATTTGTAACCCCCATAGTTAATAACGGTCTTAATCCCTGGTATAGAACATTGTTCATAGTGGTATATTGTTCAACATATTTGTAATCTCCTATCCCATCATTTCCACTGCTTCCCAAGCTCGCCCGAATTTTTCCAAAACTTAAAATGGAACTTGCTGACTTAAAAAAACTTTCATTACTAAAAATCCATGCCGTACCGACCGACGCAAAATTTCCGAACTGATTACCGGGTCCGAATCGGCTGCTGCCGTCTCTTCTCGTGCTGACATTTAGGAGGTATCTATTTTGCAGTATATAATTTGCCCTGCTGTATACGCCAAAATATTTGTACTGAGAGCTTCTATTTATTGCATTAGTTGAAAATGCGGCGCCTAAGCTATTTAAGAGTGCATCATTCGTATATCCTGATCCATTTATCCATTCATTTTCGACGTTCTGGCTTTGCAGTGTGGCACCGACCAAAATATCCAACTTTGACCCTTTAAAAACTTTAGAGTAATTCACTTGTGGATCCACATTCAATGATGTTGCTAGGCTATTTGTGAAATTTGATTGTCCAGTAACATATTCCCAAATACCCGGGTCTTGCGCAGCTATCGTTTCAAAATATTTGCTATTTGTTCGAACCTCGTTGAAACCAATAGTAGCTTTAACTTTTAGCTCAGAAGTCGCTTGATACCCAATATCAACCGTTGAACGCAAGTTGTTGGCTTTTGAACTATTAGGATTCAACATTCCAGCATACGGATTAGCCCACGAAGCCAGTCCAGTCAGAGGATCAGTCTCCCAGTTTAATCCGCCCCTTTTATTGAAAATGTCAGGAGCATTTGGAGGCAATGTTAGTGCTGTAACAACCGATGTTTGTATTGGAGTCTTTGACTTATTACTGCTATACCCTCCATTTAAGTTGAACTGAAATTTTCCGCCTCTTGATTTTCCAGAAATGCTAATGTTTCCCGTTCCAGTTTGCCAATTCGAATCTCCAGGAAAGACAAAACCCTGCGTATTGTATCCACCACTTAAGAAGTATTGAATCATTGACGTCCCCCCAGAAATAGATCCCTGAAAATTATAGGTTCGAGCACTTTTTCCTAGAAGCTCCTCTTGCCAATCAGTATATTTCTTTTGATCCCATAGTGATAAGTCTACAGCATACCCAGGTTCATAGGGGTTAGTCGTTTGGATCTCAACACCGTCGTTTTTAAATGCTTCTCTTCTCATTTCCAAATACTGCGCAGTATTGAGTAATGGTATTTTCTTTACAACGGAAGATAATCCAAATTGGCCATTCATATTTATCTTTGTCTCTCCTGGATTTCCTTTTCTGGTTGTGATTAGGATTACCCCATTTCCACCTCTCGATCCATATATAGAAGTCGCATCAGCATCTTTGAGTATGTCGACTGATTCAATATCACTAAGATTTAACAATGAAAGTGAGGATAAAGCACCTCCCGAAAATAGATTATAATAGCCCGGGTCAACATTGTTTGAAAGCGGTACGCCATCAACTATTATCAGTGGCTCACTTGATGTCCCCATTAGACTACTCTGACCTCTTAGTTGAGTCTTTAAAGGCGCACCTGGAAGTCCGCTTGTAGGAGTGACTGACAAGTTAGGAATACGTCCTATTAATGCGCTTAAGGGATTATCCACCGGATTTAATAATAAATCATCTCCTTTTATGGTAGAAATATTTCCTGTGCTTAGCCTTCTAGAGGTCTTACCGTAGGCCATAATTTGTATTTCGTCCAGTTTAGAACTACTTAGCTTCAACTGCACGTACACAAAATCCTTTTTTACTTTTTGTTCCTTTGGAACATAACCCAAGAAAGAAACAACCAATACTGCATCTTCCTTTACATTCTTTATATAAAAATCGCCGTTCGCCAAAGTATGAGTACCTTTTCCACCCTTCACACTTACCGTCGCTCCTGCTAGGCCGTTGCCTAAGGAATCCACCACTTTACCTCGTACGTCAATCGCTTGAAATCGGGCGATGATCCGGTCTATGACGGATTCTTCTTTGGGTTTGAGGCTGATGTTTTTGTCGTCGAGGCTGTATTCCAGGTTTTGGCTGTTGCTGATGACGTCGAGGACTTTGTTGAGTTCGGTGTTTCTGAAGTTGACGTCGAGTTTGGCTTCTTTGTTTACTTTGTTTTCGGCGTATACTACGTAATAGCCGGTTTGTTTCCTGATCTCGCTGAAGATCTCTTCGAGTGTTGCGCCTTTTTTGCTGTAGGTGATTTTCTGGGCAAATCCGGCGGCGCTTACCTGCATCAGGCAGGCGGTCATTATGATGATGATGAGTTTCATAATGAGTAATATTTTGGGCGGCAGCCATGCTTGTGACAGCCGCAAGTTAAAAGCAGTTTTTTTCATACTTTTACTTTGGGTTTAAGTTTAATCGATAAATGGTTCGCACAATTGTTTTTGGGTTTGCTTAGGCCCGCCCGCCGGGTGGTGTTCCCGCACCATTCGGCTTCTTGTTCCTGATACCCCTTTCTGCTTCTGCTAACTTCGCTGTCGTAAATGTCTTTTCATGTTTTTTTGGTTAGTTTGGTTTATATTCTGTTTATGGTTTGATTCTATATTTGTTGTTTAACTTTCTCTGGCTTATTCTTTAACTAGTATGGTTTTCCCTTTAATCTCAAAGCGCACAGCGCCGGTGTTTTCCAGGGTTTTGAGCATACGGCTCACATTGTCGTTTCTGGATACCGCACCTCCTATCGGTACCTTTTTCAGGCTTTCTTTCTCGTAGCTTACGCTTACGTTATACCACCTGGCTATCTGCCGCATCACTTCCTCCAGCGGGGTGTTGTTGTACGCAAAGCTTCCGTTCTTCCAGGCTACCGCCTCTTCGGTGTTCACCTCCGCTACGCGCAGGTTTTGGTTGGGGGTTAGCATGGCCTGCTGACCAGGCTTTAACAGTACTTCGCGCATGGCCAGGGCCTGCTTGCTCAGGCCCGGTAATGACACGGGTACTGCAGCCCACGGCATCACTTTAACACTTCCCTCCAGGAGGGTCGTCTTAATATTCGCCTCATCGGCATAGCCGTTAATGTTGAAATGGGTACCCAATACCTCTACCCTTTGGGCTATTCTATCATCCAATTTTTTGACGTTTACTACAAAGGGTTGCTTTTTGTTCCTAAAAACTTCAAAGTAGGCTTCGCCACTTAATCGAACTTCCCGCGCGACTAACCCATCGAAGGAGCCGGGAAATTCGATTTTCGAAGCAGCGTTAAGCCATACCTTCGTTCCATCCGGTAAGGTAATGTGGTAAGTTTGTCCGCGAGCGGTAGCGGCCGTCATCTCGAGCGCAGCGAGAGATCCCTTGTCCAGGAGATCCCTCCCTTCGGTTCGGGATGACGATTGGCCGGTTCGGGATGACGAGTCCATAACCGACGTACCGTCGGTATAAGTAATGCCATTGCCAATCACCACACCTTCTTTGGCTTCACTTAGTGCGATCGTCTTCCCGTTCGCCAGAGTAATCGTTGCGCCAAAGGTTCCGGGTTTGATGTCCGTGGCATAGTTATGCTCGGTGTTGTTACTGGTCTTGCTTGTATCTCTATAATTAAAAAACCACAACCCGAATATTATGGCCGCTACCGCAGCTGCCGATACTGCAATGCGCGGCCACAATCGGGTTATACGAGGTTCTTTATTTGAATTCAGATAACTTTCATTCAAACGCATCAGAATCGCTTCTTTCCGCGCCTGCAATTGCTCATCACTAATGCTGCTGCGCTCCTCTTCCGGAAGGCTCAGGTACCAGCCATCAAGGATCGCCTCATCCTCGGGGCTCAGCCTCCCCTGGCGAAATCTATTGATCAGTTCCTGTGCTTTCTTTGTATCCATAGTGTTCAGGGAATATTAATTTTCTCCCCTTATACCTACACTACAGTTCAGACCGCCCTTGGTAGTAGATTTATTTTAAATTTTTTTTTCACCTTGCTTCAGCTTTTTCATCGCCGCATAAAACGTCGTCCGCGAGTTGAAACCTGCGCTGAATGCGATAGTCTGCATATCGCCCCTGCCATAGCTGCCAGAGTTTAATAATCTCTCCGCCTCTTCTGCTCTCAGGCCATTAACATACGAATAGAAATTCATACCGAAACCCTGGTTCAACACCAATGATAGTTCATGGGTACTAATGCCGATCCTATCGGCCAGCATTTTTAGGTTTAATGCCGGATCAAGGTATGGCTTTTCTTGCTCCACGACCAACGCCACGCGCTTTTTCAACAGATCAATTTGTGGCGGGGTCAGGCGCTGCGAATCTGAAGAGGCCTTAGGCTTATGATCTAATAGCGCAACTTCCCTGGGATAAACGATGCGTTGCCGTAGCGCAGCAGAAATAAAATAGAGGGTCAAGCCCAGACAAATGAGATAGAGTATGCTATCCGCGGCTGGCAGACGCCTGAATGCAAGCCACATGACCGCGATTACTACAGGAGCATATACTAAATTACGAAGCCAGCTCAGATCGGATGCCTTATCTGCCAGCAACTGCCGTATTCGCTGCTTGTGGGCATATAACAACCGGAGATTCAGCACGCCATAAACCAGGCCCTGCATGAAAAAGAAATAGCGGACAAAAAATGCTGTCCAGGAAGGGAGATTGTCCTTGCCCGACAAGGTAAAAAAAGCAAACAGCAGGGCCGGCAGAAAATGTAGCGTCAATAATAACGATGGCTTTTTCGATTGAACAAATGAATAAACAGCCATATACAAGCTAGGGAAAATCGCCCAGCGCGACCACTCCGACAGGTAGATCAGGTAAAAATTCGACGAAGTATTTTGTTCAAGCAGCAACTGGATAAACAATAAACTTAAGGCGAGAAAGAAAGCCGCCAGCCATCGGTTAGCCACGCTATTGTTGCGGACTAAGCCCGACAGAAGTAGAAAGGCAGCAAGGAACAAACTTCCGGCACAAATTGATGATATGACTAAAGGGATAGATTGATCCATTGCAGGGGCTTTTGTTAAGATGTAAATATACGACGCTATCCAGACGGAAAGTACGTTTGGATACAGCCGGACAAAAATTTGGGACACAATACTTGTTTTGCAGAAAAACGATCACATGAAATTTTCCTCAAAACTATTGCTTGGCCTGCTGTCGGCATTCTTAGTAGCACTGACTTATCGCCGTCTGGCCTCGAAATATATCAGCGATATCATCCCGCTTCACATCATTCATATCCTGGCTTACCTGCCGCTGCTTACCGCGCTCATCATAGTGTTTATCTGGCAAACCCGTGAAAACAAAGGTCTAAAGCCGAGATATGAATTATGGTTCAGACAGGTGATGGCATTTAGCCTGGGGGTTGATCTGGCAATGTTCGGCCTTCAGAAGCTTCAGAAACTTCAGATGATTGTGCCGCTGGGAAAATTAGACGAGCCATTCTCCAGCTTTTCAGGCTATGACCTGGTTTGGGCATTCTTCCGTTATTCCTATCCCTTCACATCGGTGGTCGCGATCTTGCAGATTGCTTCAGCTGCGCTGATCCTATTTGGGAGAACCCGGTTGTTAGGGTGTCTGATCGCTTTACCTCTTTTGGTATTCATCACGCTCGTGGATTTGTTTTATGCTATGCCGGCAGGCGTACTCTTACACGGCGCCGTATTCTTAACAGCAGTCGTTTATTTTATTTGCACGGATGCTACCCATCTATGGCCGTTGCTCCTGAACAGGTCTCGTCATTCCGTAACTCCGCTAAAGTGGCTATGGCCGGTATTGTTCATCCTGGTGTTGCTGTTCTGCACCATCCGCCTTCGTCACCCCAACAGGCATCCCGAACTCACCGGCAAATACAGGGTAGAACACCTCACAATAAACGGAATAGCTTACCAGGCCAAAAGCTCTACCGACAGTGTATTAACGCATGTTTACCTGGACCTGGACAACGAGGTCGTGTTCAAATGGAACGATTACCGCAGGCAGCGCATAGGGCACTATGCGTTGGATGGCAATCGCATTACCATGAAATGGCAATATCCTGCAAGCGCAACAGGCGCGTTCAAAGGCAATATCAGGCAGCAGGGCGAGCGACTACATCTCGATGGTGTCATGGATGGTCAGCGCTTTACGATGCTCCTGATAAAATGAAATCGCAGTCATCAATAACCGGTTATAATTTGTCTGTTTTCTTGAAAAGCAATTAAACTTGCCGTTCAATTAAACAATCATGGAGAAACACACCAAATACATTAATCCATTCGTCGACTTTGCTTTCAAACGTATCTTCGGAACTGAGCCCAACAAAGACCTGCTGATTGAGTTCCTTAACGCAATCTTCAACGGCCGTAAGACCATCGTAGATCTGATGTACAGTAAAACGGAATACCTTGGCGACAACACCGAGGAAGCTAAGACACTCTTCGACCTGCTTTGCACCGGCGAGAATGGCGAAAAATTCCTGATCGAAGTGCAGCACAGCAGTCCGGTTAACTTTAAAAAACGAAGTATATATTATACCTCGAGGCTGATCAGCGAACAGGCACCTAAAGGCGAAATGCGTCAATGGAAATATAACATCAGCGAAGTCTATTTCATCGCTATCATAGATGCGGCAGAACCGAAAAGCACTCCCGACAAGATTTTGAACGACTCCCGCTATCTGCATGATATTTGCTTGTGTTACAGGGAAACCGGCGAAATATTTTACGAACACCTTGGGTATACTTATATTGATTTCAGTAATTTTGTAAAGACCGAAGCCGAATGTAACGGAGAGCTCGACAAATGGTTATTCAATCTCAAACACCTGGAGGAAATGGATCATCTCCCGCCCCACCTGAGGAAAACCATCTTTGAAAAGCTCTATAAGGTGGCCGAATACGCTAAGCTAACTAAGGAGGAACAGAAAATGTACGATCAGGACTTAAAACGCAAATGGGACAATGCCGCTGTACTAGCTCAGGCTGAAGAAACCGGCGAAGCGCGAGGCGAAGCAAGAGGTATCGCAAAGGGAAAGTTAGAGGGAAAGCGTGAGGAGAAACTTGAACTGGCCAGAGTATTCAAGAAAAAAGGTATTGCGCTGGATTTGATCGCTGAAGGGACCGGCCTTTCAATTCAGGAGATCGAAAAGTTATAGTAGGTAAACTTTTCACGGGCATTCAAAAAAGTCTACGGAAAACCTCCATTGCAATTGGTACAGGATTTAAGGAAATGACACTACTTAACAATGCTTAATATTATTAGCATTTTTGTATAAAACGCCTAAAATATTAAGCATGATAAGTAAGAAACCGATCTTATTCCCAAAGCACAAAAAGATACTTGAAGTATTGGGCGAGAACATCAAGCTTGCTAGAAAAAGGCAGCCCAAATGTATCCATGGGAGCGTATTTCAATGTGCTCAGAGCAATGAACCTCCAAGGCGATTTCTACAAGCTTGCAGCCGATGATCAATTCGGAAAGAAGCTCCAGGACATCAAACTACTTACCGGACAGTAACTATACAGTGATATAGTTTGGCCAATAGCCTGGTTTTAATATCTTGCCATATGAAACTTTCAGCGCTCTTATTTATCGTATTGTTCTTTGGTACAGCATTCGGTGTGAATGCGCAGTATCTGGATCAGATCTCTAAGCAGTTGCATCAGCCATCCGATCTCAAGAAGGATATTTATCTTGTACAAACTACTTTGGAAAGGGAACATCCTAACCTATATCTGTACATCAGTAAAAAAGCGCTCAACCACAAATTCGACAGTTTAAGAAGAACCATAGACACACCGATCACTTCCATCACGCTGTATATAAAATTACAGCAGGTGATCAGCAGTATAGGCGACGGCCACCTCAGGCTGGAAATAGATTATTCAAAACTAACGCCGCAAGACATTGCCTATCTGAAACAACCAACGTTGCAACACCCGATTTACCAGTTCCGCTATTGGGTAACAGGAAAAAGGCTATTTATCACGAAGAATTTATCTCCTGATTCCAGCATCACCAGTGGCACGGAAATCATGAGCATCAACAATATGCCTGCGGCAAAGCTGATTGACAGCTTGAATGGCTATATCACCGCGGATGGTTACAATACAACCTACAAAAGGATCTCCATGAATAATGGTGTATTTGCGGAGCGTTACCGGTTTCTGTTTCCACAAAAAGCTCCGCTGAACATGTTGATCAAATCATCAGGAAAGTCCAGAACAATCAAATTAGAACCACGTCTGGAGAAGGGCTATGACAGTGTTGGCGGCACACCACCGCCTAATGCAGAGTATAGATTACTGACTGCGGATAGCAATATCGCCTATTTCAAAGTACGCACTTTCATGAACGGGGACAATTATCCGGGCTATGAGGGCATCTTTCATGACATCGAAAGACGAAAGTTAAAGACACTGATTCTCGATTTAAGAGGAAACTTAGGCGGAGAATTGATTTGGGCAGCAAGAATTTTCAGCCATCTCTTAGATTCCCCCAGGTACTTCTGCAGGCTGCCGGAAGAGATCAAACAGCAGAAAATGCTGTACGGAAATGAGAGAATCCGGAGCTGGCTGATCAAATTATCAAAGTTAGACTACCAGAAAGTCCAGCCTTACACCTTCACATTCAAAGGCAAAATATATGTGTTGATTGACGGAGGCTCTTTCTCTGCCAGCAGTATACTTGCAGCGAACCTAAAAAGCCTGAAAAACGTGACGCTCGTTGGCGAAGAGACCGGCGGCAGTAAAAACATCATTACAGCCGGCGTAAATAACACCCTCACACTACCAACAACGCAATTATTGCTTCGGTACGGAAACGTCCCCTCTTTTTTCGGCGACCTCAGCAGTATCGATGGAAGAGGCGTTATGCCCGATGTTACCATCACCTACCAGATCGAAGACCACCTGGCAGGCAAAGACCTCGAACTAGACTGGGTGCTCGAAGATATCAAAAGAACTGCTGCACTTAACCGGTTATGATTTGTGTGTTTTATTTATAGAGTTTTATAAATTGTCTAAAATATCTTTTTCCGTGGGTTTACTAAAGTTGTAAACACCCAATATCTTGCGATCTCCGTCCAACATAAGCGAAAATGGAATATAATTGATATAATTATTTTTTACCGGCTCAGTCTGCCAAGCTTTTAAGTCAGAAACATTGATCCAGCTCCCTATCTGATCTTCTTTAATGGCGCTAAGCCAGTCTTCAGTGTTATTATCCAAAGATACGCTCACAATCTCCAGGCCTTTGTCTGCATATTTTTTGTAAAGTTCAACCAGTTTAGGGTGGCCGGCACGGCACGGTGCGCACCATTTCGCCCAGAAATCCAAAACAATAATCTTTTTGCCCTTTAAAGAGGAAAGTTTAAAATCCTTGCCGTCTGTTGTCTTAAGTGCAAAGTCATCAAAGGTCGCACCGATTGCCAGGCGCTCTGCCCGTTTGATATCACTTTGTATATTCTGAATAAGCCGGTCTTTTTGCAGTTCAGGACTCAGGAGAGCAATATATTTTTTGGTAGCGTCCAAACCAACAAAACTGCGGGAGCTAAAAACAACTGCGGGAAGGAATTTGGCATTGGGATAGTTTTTAAACAGGCTGTCAGCGTAGGCCTCTGCTATTTTCCGCTGGGCCTCAGGCCCTTTAATTGATGCGTCGATGAGAAAGTTTTTACCGGCCGTTTCGTTAAAGCGACCAAAAACACTGGCATCAGCCGGACCGTTCTTCACTACGATCTTCAATTGAGTGGACGTATGCCCTTGGTGTTTTTCTTCCCGGCAGCTAAGAAGATAATCGCCTGGCTCGAGCCATAACAAGCTTAAACTTGAGCTGTCGAGGTGTAACGCTTCTAGTTTCGGCTCCGTTACCTCACCGGCCAGTTCGAAAGATCCGTCCTCTTGTATCGGAGCACTTAATCTCCCCATTTGGATCGTCTTGCTACCCGATATACGGTTGACATTACCTCTTATTTTGAAGGTTTGCTGTGCTTGTAACACGTTCATTTGTAAAAAAACACAAACGATTAGTACGGATGTCTTTAAGATACTGGTCATTTTTAACGGTTTAGAGAACTTTTAATATGATTTATATGAATTTAAGTATCACATGGGTAGCCACAGATTAAAGGTAGCGAACAAAAGAAAATCTCCGCTTTAATTAACACTCTTTAACACAGTGCTCCCTACACACTGAAAGCCTTCGTAGTCTCGATAGACTAACACGTCATTGCACTAAACTTAACCGGTTATAATTTGTGTGTTTTCTTGAAAAGCAATTAAACTTGCATTTCAAGAAAACAATCATGGAGAGTCGCACCAAGTATAAAGACCGAAGCCGAATGTAAAGGAGAGCTCGACAAATGGTTATTCAATCTCAAACACCTGGAGGAAATGGATCATCTCCCGCCCCACTTGAGAAAAACCATCTTTGAAAAGCTCTATAAGGTGGCCGAATACGCTAAGCTAACTAAGGAGGAACAGAAAATGTACGATCAGGACTTAAAACGCAAATGGGACAATGCCGCTGTACTCGCTCAGGCTGAAGAAACCGGCGAAGCGCGGGGCGAAGCCAGAGGTATCGCAAAAGGCGAGAAGAAGGGAAGACTTGAAGTAGCTAAATCCCTGAAGAAGGAATCGGTCTCCATTGACATCATTGCTAAAGCGACAGGCTTTTCAGTCGAAGAGATCGAAAAGTTATAGTAGGTCTGCTGATGTTAAAACTCATCCCTCATTGATTCTTGCTTTTCTGTCTCAATTGGCTAATTTTGGAAGATTGAAAAAGCTGTTGAACATACTGCTGCTAACGTTTTATGTGTTTTTCTGTACAGAGCTGCGGGAACTCACCAAGCTTCCTGTGTTGTTTCAGCATTATTTCGAACATAAAAGCTTAGATAACAGCATATCGTTTCTGAGCTATCTCGAACATCATTATGGCTGTGTTCCGCATACGGATGATGATGAGGAAAGGGATAATCAGCTCCCGTTTAAAACCCCGGATATGTTTTCCGGAAAGGTGCTCACTTCTACACCACCGCCCAGCAACAGCCATTTGCTGAGGGTCGACCATATCGTCTTAGATCAGGCCAAAAGGCTCTCGAACGATCACATTCCGCATTCTTCCTACGCCGGAAAGATCTGGCAACCTCCAAAAGGGCTAATCCTTTCTTAATTTTTTGTTGACGCCATCATTGCGTGGTGTCTGATTAGAAACGATTATTCCCATTTTCATGTTAAATAGAATCATTGAGTTTTCTATCAAGAATAAACTCATTATCGGGCTGTTTACTGTGGCCCTTGTTATTTATGGCAGTTTTGAGCTAACCAAACTGCCTATTGATGCTGTGCCCGACATCACCAACAATCAGGTACAGATCATCACCACAGCACCTTCTTATGGTGCTACCGACATAGAACGCCTGGTCACTTTTCCGGTGGAACAGGCCAATAGTAATATTGCTGGGATCAAAGAGATCCGGAGCTACAGCCGGTTTGGCCTGTCGCTGGTCACACTGGTTTTTAACGACGATATTGACGTATACTGGGCCCGCCAGCAGGTGGCAGAGCGCCTCCTTATTGTACAGGAACAAATTCCTCAGGGTATCGGTAAACCGGAGATGGGTCCAATTTCCACGGGACTTGGGGAGATCTATCAATATGCGGTAAAAGCGAAAAAAGGCTATGAAAAGCGGTACGACATTACGGAGCTGCGCACCATCCAGGACTGGATTATCCGCAGGCAACTGCTTGGCGTCAGGGGGGTAGCGGAAGTGAGCAGTTTCGGGGGCAAGCTTAAACAGTACCAGGTAACCATTGATCCGAACAAACTGGTGGCGCATAAAGTAACCATCAGCGATATTTTTGATGCGCTTGAACGCAACAACCAGAACACGGGCGGGGCTTATATTGAAAAGCAGTCGACCGTCCTTTATATCCGCAGCGAGGGTCTTATCGGAAGCAAAGAGGATATTGAAAACGTCGTCGTCCGCAGCAACGAGGGCGCTACGCCCCTGCTTATCCGGGATGTGGCCAATGTTGAAACCGGCTTTGCTACGAGGTACGGGGCTTTAACATTTAATAACGAGGGCGAGGTGTCCGGCGCCATTGTGATGATGCTGAAGGGGGCAAACAGCAATGTGGTCATCGAAGACATCAAAGCAAGAATTAAGCAGATAGAGCAGACCTTACCGGAGGGGGTCGAGATCGTACCTTTCCTCGACCGCACGAGTATGGTTAATAATGCCATTAAAACAGTAGAAACGAACCTGCTGGAGGGCGCCCTGATTGTGGTGTTTGTGCTGGTCCTTTTCCTGGGCAATCTCCGCGCGGGCTTCATTGTGGCGTCGGTGATCCCGCTGTCTATGTTATTTGCGATCATCATGATGAATATTTTCGGGGTGAGCGGCAACCTGATGAGCCTGGGGGCGCTCGACTTTGGATTGATCGTGGATGGTGCGGTGATCATCGTAGAAGCGGTCATGCACCAGTTGAGCCGCAACAAGAGTCCCGGCGGCTTATATGTGCTGAAGCAGGAAGAAATGGATAAACAGGTGAAAAGTGCGTCTTCTAAAATGATGAACAGCGCGGTCTTCGGTCAGATCATCATCCTCATCGTTTATCTTCCCATCTTTACTTTACAAGGCATTGAGGGCAAAATGTTCAAGCCGATGGCGCAAACGGTTGCTTTTGCGCTACTCGGGGCTTTCATTCTTTCGCTCACCTATATCCCTATGATATCCAGTTTGTTCCTAAGCAAGAAGATCAAAGCAGAATCAAACTTGTCAGACCGGCTGATCGGCAAAGTTGAAACCGGCTATTCCAGACTGCTAAAAGGTGTGCTGGGCATTCCTAAGACGGTGATCGCAACGGTATTGGCGCTTTTTGTTGCGGCGCTTTTTGTGCTTTCCAACCTGGGCGGCGAGTTTATACCATCCATAGAGGAGGGCGATTATGCTGTGGAGACGCGCGTACTGCCGGGCAGTAATCTGAACACGACGATCGAAAATGTGCAGATGGTCGCGGGCATACTGAAAGAACGCTTCCCGGAAGTGAACAGCATCGTCACGAAAATCGGGAGCAGTGAAGTGCCCACCGAGCCTTTGCCTATGGATATGGGCGATATGATCATTAACCTTAAGCCTAAAGATGAGTGGACATCAGCGCGCAGTTTCGATGAGCTGTCTGAAAAGATGGGCGAGGCGGCAAGCGAGGTGCCGGGTGTTACGACCAGCTTCCAGTTCCCGGTTCAGATGCGCTTTAATGAACTTATGACGGGGGCGAGACAGGATGTGGTGATCAAACTGTTCGGTGAAGATTTTGATACGCTGGCGCATTACTCCAAAAAGCTGGGCAACCTGGTCAGAAAGGTGGAGGGTGCTACGGAACTTTATGTCGAGCAGATCTCGGGAACACCTCAGATTGTGATCGCGTATAACCGGGCGGCCATTGCGCAGTACGGGCTTAACATTTCTGAGATCAACAGAAACGTAAATACCGCTTTCGCCGGACAAAGTACGGGTCTGGTCTTTGAAGGGGAAAAGCGGTTCGATCTGGTCGTCCGGCTTCAGAATGACAAAAGACGGAGCCTGCAGGATGTGCAGGACTTGCTGATTCCAACACCTGCCGGACAGCAGATCCCGCTGAACCAGCTGGCCAGCGTCTCCCTGGTGAACAGTCCGAGTCAGATCCAGCGCGAAGATACCAGACGCAGGATTCTTGTGGGCTTTAATGTCGACGGCCGCGATGTGGAAAGCATTGTGAAAGAGCTGCAGGAAAAGATCAGCAGTGAAATAAAATTGCCCGCGGGCTACAGCATTACGTACGGTGGCTCCTTCGAAAACCTGAATGAAGCTAAATCCAGGCTAATGATTGCGGTTCCTGTTTCCCTGGTCCTCATTTTCCTGCTGCTGTATTTTGCTTTCGGTTCTATTAAACAGGGGCTGCTGATCTATAGCGCCATTCCTTTGTCTGCCATTGGCGGAATATTTCTGCTTGCGCTGCGGGGATTGCCTTTTAGCATCAGTGCTGGTGTAGGTTTTATCGCTTTATTCGGTATTGCCGTACTGAACGGCATCGTGCTGGTCGCGGAGTTTAACAATGTCAAAAAATCGGGAGAAACGGATATGAAAAAGGTTGTACTTACAGGAACTAAAACCCGGCTCAGACCGGTATTGATGACCGCATTCGTGGCTTCCCTGGGCTTCCTGCCCATGGCGATCAGCAACGGTGCGGGTGCCGCTGTGCAGCGTCCGCTGGCTACGGTGGTTATTGGGGGACTAATGATCGCTACGCTGCTGACACTATTTGTGCTTCCTATCCTTTATGTCGCCTTCGAAAAGGGGCTGAAGAAAAGAGTTAAGGCGCCAAAGATCGCAATGATCATCGTCATCCTGTTTGCAGGCCCGGCAGCCAATGCGCAGCAGCCCATTACGCTTCAGGAGGCGCTCGACAGTTTATACAAGAACAACATCAGTCTGAAAAGCAGTACGCTGAACGCCGGCTACCGCAGGCAGCTCACGGAAACCGCGACTACAATTTCCCCGATCAGCATCAGCGGGGAATATGGTAAGTTCAACGGCGACTTAACGGACAACAGGTTGAGCCTTAGCCAGAGCTTTAGTCTGCCAGGGGTTTACTCGCGACAAAAAGACAGGCTCATAGAAGAATGGAAGTCCGCATTGCTCGAGAAAGACTTGAACAAGGCCGGGCTTACCCGGATCACCACACAGGTGTTTTACGACCTGATCATCGTTGAGGCCCTGCAAAAGTTGTATCTCGGGGCCGACTCTTCGTATGGGCGACTTCGTGACCTGGCGGAACTCCGGTTTAAGGGCGGGGAAAGCAGTGTTCTGGAAAAGGCCAGTGCGGAGAATCAGTTGCTCGGGATAAGAACCAAACTTGCGCAGATTCAGATGGAGCACAACGAGCTCCGGCAACAACTTGCTTCCCTGCTCAATACCGATGCTTCGCTACGTCCGGTGGCACAGACACTTACCGCACGCCCCGAATTAACGGACACCCTGTCCTGGAGCGCTCATCCGGTGCTTCAATGGCAAAGACAGGAAGAACGTGTGGCCGAGGCAGCAACAAAAGCCGAACAGGCAAAGCGCTTGCCGGAGTTTACCATAGGCTATAACAGCACTACGCTGCGCGACGGCATCAGCCATCAGTCGGCCGACCGCTTCCAGTCGTTCCAGTTCGGATTAAGCATCCCACTGCTGGGTGGTTCGCAAAAGCAGAAAGTGCAGGCCGCAAGGATTCTTGAACAGTACCGGAAATCGGAAACCGAAAACGCGGGAAAACAGCTCAGCGCCGGACTGAAGTCGGCCTATGCCCGATACCAGCAACAGCTTGCGCTGATTAAAAACTTTGAGACCACGGGGCTAAAGACCGCGGGGGAAATCACCGCTGCATTAGACAAGCAACTGCAGCATGGTGAAATTAATTATATCGAGTGGACTATGCTGAATAATCAGACGGTAGCAATCCGGGAAAGCTACTTCAATACCTTACGCGAACTGAATAAAACCATTACTGAACTTAATTACCTATTAGCACAATAAAATGAAGCACTATACCTATATCGGCACCCTGTCTGTCATGATGCTCATGCTATCCTGCAGCAACAGCCATGATACTGCCACGCAGCAGGACGAAGCGGTCGCCAATGAAAGCGAAGTTAGCCTCACGCCCGCACAGGCAAAAAACATTGGCCTGGAAACCGGAAGGTCCGGCTTTGGAAAAATCAACCAGCGACTGAAATTTCAGGGTAAGATTGATGTGCCGCCACAGAACCTGGTGTCGGTCAGCATCCCTCTGGGCGGCTATGTAAAATCCATCCGCATGCTGCCGGGTATGCCTGTGCGCAAGGGGCAGATCATCGCTGTCATGGAAGATCCGCAATACATCAGCTTGCAGCAGGACTATCTGAACACGAAAAACAGGCTCAACTATGCGAGCAAAGAACTTGCCCGGCAAAGGGAGCTCAACTCCAGCAAGGCCAACAGTGACAAAACGTATCAACTGGCAGAAACGGAATACAATAATCTTCAGGTAGAGCAGGCCGCGCAAATCGAAAAGCTGAAACTGATCAATGTAAGCCTGCCGCAGCTCAATGCCCGCAAGATTTCCAACACGGTCAACATTTACTCCCCTATTACAGGTTACGTCAGCAAAGTAAGCGCAAATACGGGCAAGTATGTAACACCCTCAGATGTCATACTCGAGCTGGTCGACCCCGCTGATATCCATCTAAACCTCACCGTCTTCGAAAGAGATCTTAGCAAAATCAGCCGGGGCCAGCGTGTATGGGCATTTACCAATGCCCGCCCTGAGGAGCGGTTTGAGACGAAGGTCATATTGGTTGGGCATACCATCACAGAGGGCGGCATCGCTGAGATCCATTGTCATTTTGACCGCTATGACAAGCGCCTTCTGCCGGGAATGTATATGAATGCCGAACTTGAACTGGAAAATCAAAAGGCGCAGTTTGTGCCCGAAGGTGCGGTGGTTAATTTCGAAGGCAAAGACTATGTATTTATACAGACAGCTACCCGGAAGTTTATCATGCAGGAGGTAAAGACCGGCGAAACTTCGGAGGGTAAAACCGCTGTTATGACGGACTTAGCCAACAAAACCCTGGTTACCAAAGGTGCATATTCCCTGTTGATGAAACTGAAGAATACCGGCGAAGAGGAATAAGGCCATCAAGGCTGCGACAGGTTCATATTGAGCGAAACAGCCACACCCATAGAACGCAGGCGGGTGTTGTATTCACCGATGCCTGTAAGCGGCAGTTTCAGGAAGGGCTGCAGACCAACATTTACCTTATTGCTTAGCTGGCGGTTGAGGCTGAGGGAAACATTGGCCACGCCGAAGAGGTGCTGGTTCTTGTTTACGATCTCACGCTGAGATACCTGCGCAGGTGACCCCACCTCTGCTATACGATATTCATACTTTTCATTGAGCATGAAATAACTGGATATCCCGGTGTTCAGGGACAGGGAATTTCGGCCTTTCTCAAATACTTTATAGTTCAGGTTCAGCGGAATATCAAGTACCCTGCAGTCAGCAAACACGTCGGGCGACCTGGATGTGGCACCGTAGGCGCTGATGGTAGTACCCCCATAGCCGTACCGTTTCACGGCATACACCAGTCCCGTTGTAACGCTGAGCCTGTCCGACAAGGCGTAAGTACCCAGCACACCAATGTTGGTGCTGATTTTAGTGGAAAGGTTTGAGGGACTGGTAGAGATGTCGGGGGCAGCGATAATGCTCAGCACAAAGGGCTTGCCTCCCGCACGAAGGGGTTTGGCTTCGCTGGGCGGTGGTAGTTGCGTTGCGGGTTCCGCTACAGGTTCCGCTACCGCAGCAATAGCTTCGGTCGGTGACCCTTGCGGGCCGACATCGGTTTTGCCTGTTGTATCAGGAGCTACTGGCGTCTGAAGCGCAGCGACGGCTTTCCCTCTTGCAGGAATGCCGGCAAACTGAACCGGCTGCCCAGACCGTTCTGCCGGAGCCTGCGGGGGCGCTGGTATTTGCACTGGCGTTTGCACCTTCTCCTGCGCCGGCACTTCCGCTGTTCTTTGCTTCGATTGCTGCGTCAGGCTTTGTTGTTTAGCCGGACTGACGGTACGCTGGTTAAGCATCACAAAAAGCGCGATCAGCAAAGCAGCGGCGATGCTGCCTCCGGCGATGAGCCATAGTGGAAGTACGCGCCGGGGTTTATGGTTGTCGAGCATGGCCGACATCTTCTCCCAATGCGCCTCATCGAAGGGGATGTCGGGCTCGGCTAAGCCCTTTTTAAAATACTCGTCTATATTATTTTCAGTTTTCATTTGCCGTATGGTATTTCGGACTCATCACGAGCCGTATTTAATGGTTGTTTCCGGAGCATCTGTTTTCGGCCCGGCCCCGGTTTCACTAAGCATATCCTGCAGCTTTTGCCGGGCTTTAAACAGATTTGATTTCGATGTGCCCACGGAAATGTTCAGCATCCCGCTGATCTCTTCATGCGTGTAACCGTCGATCGCAAAGAGGTTAAACACCATGCGGTACGCGGGCGGAAGGCGCTGCACCAGCAGCAGCAGGTCTTTGTACGCGAGGTCTGCATAGACATTCGCATAACTGCCGATATCGTGATGGTCCAACAGGTCGTCGTGCCCGCTGAAGCGGAGATTGGCGCGGTAATGATCTATCGCGGTATTGGTCATGATCCTTCCAATCCATGCCTTGAAGGGCTTGGCGCTGTCGTACTTTTCGATATGGGTAAACACTTTCAGAAATCCCTCGTTTAAAACGTCGGCGGCCTCAAAATCATTGATGGCATACCTCCGGCAAATGGCCATGCAATAGCTATAGTATTCCTTATACAGTAAATGCTGACTGGATCGCTCCCTATTGATACAACCTCTGATGATGGACTGCACTAGCTGTTTATTTCATTCATATATACCGCGCATACGGCCGGCCAACCTGAAAGGTTGCCTTATCACAAAAATAAATTTTTTAGGGGGCGGCGACAACCATTCGGATTTTTGCCCCGTAATGCAGATATGAGCAAACTTTCAACCTTCGCTATTTTGACATGCTTTTACCTGATGATGGTAAGCTGTTCCAAGAAACAGGCCGCTGAACTGAAACCAGATGACGGCCCGCCCGATCCGCCGGCAGAGGAGATCACCTACGCCAACTTCGCACAGGCTTTATTCCAGAACAAATGCAGCGCTTGCCACGCTCCGGGAGGGACTGCCTCGGGCGTGTGGACTTTCAACGGACATGCTTCCGTTGTGGCCAATTCGAACAGGATCCGCCAGGCCGTACTGGTCAACAAAACCATGCCCAAAACAGGCAGCCTTTCCGCAGCTGAGCTGAGTTCGCTGCAAACCTGGTTCGACAAAGGTTTACCGCAATAGCCCAATCTATGAAACAGATCTCAACCCTATTTGTGCTGCTGTTTTCGTTGGTGCAGGTGCATGCCCAGCAGGTGCTGATCAGCAGAAACGCAGCGATATCCTTTTTCTCAAGCACGGTGGTCGAAGACATTGAAGCCAAAAGTAATACGGCAGGTTCTGCGATAAACACCGGCAGCGGGGAAATCGTGTTCCGCGTGAGCAACACCTCCTTCAGGTTCCAGAAGAAGCTGATGCAGGAGCACTTCAATGAAAACTATATGGAATCGGACAAGTTTCCCCATTCAGAGTTTAAGGGTAAGATCACGGGTGCCTTCGATCCGCAGAAAGAGGGCAATTACCCGGTCACCGTAAGCGGCAACCTGAATGTACATGGGGTTACAAAAGCGTATACGGTTCCGGCTAACCTCACCGTGAACAAGGATGGCATAATGGCACGCGCGACCTTTAAAGTCAGGATAGCCGACCATGGCATTAAGATCCCTTCGCTGGTATTTAAAAACATCGCAGAATTTGTAGAGGTGAGGGTTCAGGCCCTGTATCTCCAGAAAAAATAACAGCTATATGAACATAGAATTTAACCAAACGAATCAAAAAATCATGTTTGTTCTGGTCTTGTTGTGCCTTGCCCTTTCGGGAATGGCGCAGCAGGATCTTGAAAAGGAACTGGAGACCATACCCCAGGAACGCGAGAAAGTGACCGCCACGTTTAAGTCGGGTAAACTGATCAACCTGCATACCAATGAAACCATCCACCGCAATGAGCTCGACTTTAAGGTCGACCACCGCTTTGGTGATATTGCAGGTGATAACGGTGGCATCAGTCAGTTTTTCGGGCTCGACAACTCTACGGATATCCGAATTGGCTTCGACTATGGGGTAAGTGACCGCCTCACTGCCGGGCTTGCACGTGCCAAGGGTGCTACGGCCGTTCAGCAGCTCATTGAACTCAGCCTGAAATTTCGCCTGCTTCAGCAAACAAGCGACGACCGGATGCCGCTGTCGGCCACCGCTTTTGTCAGCAACACCATCGCTGCAGTAAAGGCCAACAAGGACGACCCAACTGCGGCAACCTCTTACAGCAGTTTTACCGACCGGATGAACTATGTCAGTCAGCTGATCCTCGCCCGCAAATTCAGTCCGGGCCTATCGCTTATACTCATCCCGAGCTATATTCACCGCAACTACACCCAGTTCAATGATCAGAACGACCTCTTCGCACTGGGTGCGGGAGGCAGGTTAAAACTAAGCAAACGGATGTCACTCGTGGTAGATTATACCGTTCCTTTCCGCAACAAGGAGGAAAAGCAATATCTGGAAACACTCAACCAGACCAGGTTTTACAACGTGCTGGGCGCCGGACTGGAGATGGAAACCGGCGGCCACGTATTCCACTTCAACTTCACCAATGCCACCGCCATTCAGGAAATGCAGTTTATTCCGCAGACCACCAGCTCCTGGACAAAAGGCCAGTACCGCTGGGGCTTCAGTATATCAAGACGGTTTTCTTTTAATAAAAGGTAGCGCGGCCGCACCCTCACGTCTTTATCGCAACCGCAACGGCTAATACCTGAAATTCACGCCGGCAAAACCTTTTCCCGATAATGGTGCTATATTCTTATGATTCAGCTTTTAATCGTAGATGACCATCCCATTGTCCGCGCCGGCTTGATACAACTTTTTGCTTACGAACCCGATATCGTTGTCAGCGGAAAGGCAGAAAATGGTGCCGTGGCCCTGAGCCTGATACGCGGCGGCGTCCCTTGTCAGGTAGTGCTTACCGACCTTAACATGCCGGAAATTGACGGCATTGAACTTACGAAGACCCTGACAGCCGAATTCCCGGAGATCAGCGTCATCCTGCTTACCATGCATGCCAAGGAAGGCTTTGCAGAAAAAGCCATGGAAGCAGGCGCCAAAGCATTCGTCTTAAAAGATACCGAAGCGGAAGAGCTTATTGGCACCGTTAGGACAGTAGCGGCCAGGGCCAACTAAAGCCTTATCGTAAAGGTTGTACCCCGCCCCACTTCGCTCTCCACCGCAATCGTTCCCTTTAAAGACTCGACCTGTGTCTTGGTCATATACAAGCCGAGTCCTTTTCCGTCGCGATCTGAATGCAGTCTGCCGTACAGTGCAAAGATCCGGTGCTGATGCAAATCCAGGTCTATTCCCAGGCCATTGTCCTGGATAGAAATCACCGTATGAGTTCCCTCTTTGTAAACGTTTATGTCGATGACGGGCGGTCTCTCTGGCGAACGATACTTCATCGCATTACTGATCAGATTGAACAATGCACTCTGGACATAGCTTTTGATGCTGGTCAGTTCATCTGCCAGAGGATCCACGGTTACATGAATGCGTGCAGCACTCTCATCTATTTCTTTTTTAAGGTTGATACACACCAGCGAGATGATCTCACTTAGCAAAAACGTCTGCATTTTTTCCTCCAGGCTGGACCGTACAGACAACACTGTGTTCAGGTCACGCAATACATGATCCATCGACTGGGCGGCTTTGAGGATGTACCCCGTGGTCTCAGCCAGTGATGCTGAAGGAACATCTTCATGGAGAAGCTGTGCCAGGCCAAGGATATTCGCGACGGGCGACCGCAGATTGTGTGATACAATATGGCTGAACTGCATCAGCTCGTCATGTCTCCGGTTGAGCTCCGCAATCAGTCGCTCCCGTTCAAGTTCTGCTTCTTTACGTGCTGTAAAATCACGCGCCGATGCGTAAAACTCCTGAATGCGCCCGGTTTCATCCAGGATAGGGACAACATAATCTTCCAGCCAAACGTACTTTCCTGTACGTTTATGCTTCATACGGTACACCCGGGTTCTCGGACTTTTAGACGTAAACATCTCTTTTGTAGTTGCTTTCACCCCTTCCAGATCCTCCGGATGTATGGAGTTCAACCAAAGCAGCGGCTCGTTGCGTACATCATCCACCGAGAACCCGATAACGCCTTCTACATGCGGACTAAGATAAGTGAAGGTATTTTTAAAAGGGTCTGTCTGGTCTATCGAAACAATATAAAAAACCTGGTCCGATGAGGTGATCAACCGCGTCACCAGCTGATTGGTTTTTTCAAGTTCTTCACCAAGCCTGTTCAATCCCGCAGTCACCGTATTCAGCGGATCCCCGTCATCCGAAACATCGAGCCGGACAGCGAAGTTACCCCGGCTGAATTCTGTAAGCGCTAATATAATCCCATCCAGCCGCGAAGCGGTTATTTTGCACATATCCAAATCTTTGAAAAGTGAAGATCGGTTATTGCCGCGAATAACAGCCATGTAAATACTAATCTATAATACTTCTTATTAAATGTGATTGGGGCCTCTGCGGATGAATGGAATTTTTGGGCATGAGCTGCCAGTTATGTATTTTTGGGCATGAAAACAGCAGATCAAGATCAAGCGCGGGAACTTACGATCAGTGCCGGTCAGGCACAACTCAAATCGATCGCCTATTTTTTACCCTTTGCATTCGTATTCGTGTTGGTTTTTTATTTGCTCTGGCCTAACCAGCTTTCCCTCGCTCATTATAAAGAAATTTTACCTCCGGGTGTCCAGGGTTTAGTTTGGCTGGTAGGCATCATGCTAGCAGGCATTGTTGTGCATGAACTGATCCATGGCCTTACCTGGGCGCTTTTCGCCAGTTCAGGCTTCCGGACCATCAGGTTTGGGATACTATGGAAATCTTTGACGCCCTATTGCCACTGTACGGAGCCGTTACGGCTCAGGCATTACCAGATTGGGGCGGCTGCGCCCGGAATCATTCTTGGAATAATCCCTACACTGATCGCCATACTTACCGGCAGCATTTCATGGCTGGCTTTCGGACTTTTCTTTACGCTGGCCGCTGGCGGGGACCTATTGATTATCTTAATGCTGCGAAACGAATCCAAACAGAGCTTTATACAAGATCATCCTAATAAGATCGGATGCCTGGTCTATAAAAAACCCTGACGGAATTCCATAGGAGATAAATTCGTCTTCCTTTTAAAAAGGGTGCTGAAGGACTGCGCGTGCTCAAAGCCCAAAGCATACGCAATTTCACTAACGGAGAGATCGGTCGTGGAAAGTTTTTCCTTGGCTTTTGCGATCAGTTTTTCGTGAATATGCTGCTGCGTGTTCTGCCCGGTATGCACACGCAGCAAGTCACTCAGGTAATTGGGCGAAAGGTTCATCTGCGAGGCAATATGCTGTACCGTAAGCAAGGCCTGAACGTCCTTATCGAAATAGTTGTCGACCAACTGCTCAAACTTGCTCAGCAGCGCATGGTTATGGCTTTTTCTGGTCAGAAACTGCCGCTCATAAAAACGGTTTGAGTATTTCAGCAGACTTTCAATCTGCGTTAGGATAATCTCCTGGGTATGCTTGTCGATATGCCTGCACTCCCTGTCAATCTTTTCCAATATGGCAATCAGATCCCCTTCTTCCTCAGCCGAAAGGTGCAGGGCTTCATTCACGGCATAGTCAAAGAAACCGTAGCGGTGGATGTTGCTCGCCAGAGGGTGCTGTAAGAGAAAGTCGGGATGAAAGATGAGCAGGTAACCGGACCCGCATTCCATATTCTGCAGGTCCAGTTGCTGCACCTGGTTCGGCGCCGTAAAACTCAGTACGCCCTTATCATAATCGTAATGCTGCTGCCCGTACCTGATCTTACCCTTGGCTTCACGCTTTAGCGCCACGCAGTAAAAACGGTTCACAAAGCCCTTCCAGATCTCATCTTCCAGGAAAATGCTTTCCTCCAGGTTAATCACACTCACCAGCGGGTGCCGTGGTTCGGGCAGCGACAACAACCGGTGAAATTCTGATATGGAGTTAATGGCGTTCATAATACGAATTTAATCAATTAAACCCATACTGAACTCATCATAAGGCGCGCCGGTATCCGTTCCTAAGGGCACAATGTTTTCCAGTTCCGAAAGATCGGCAGCGGTCAGCTCAATGCGCGTCGCCGCGAGGTTCTGCTCCACATACTTCCTGCGTTTGGTTCCCGGAATTGGCAGTATGCCCTTACTCATGATCCAGGCCAGGGCCAGCTGCGATGATGTAACACCCTTGGCTTCCGCCATCGCTTCAATGGCGCTTACCAGTTCGATATTCTTAACAAACATCTCGCCCTGGAAACGTGGGATCGCCCTTCTGAAATCGTTCTCCGGAAGGTCGTCGATGCTTTTGATCTGTCCTGATAAAAAGCCCCTGCCCAATGGTGAATAAGCAACAAAGCCGATGCCGAGTTCATGTAATTTAGCCAGCACCCCACGCTCCTCCACTGTTCTTTCAAATAGCGAATATTCACTTTGCACGGCAGTGATGGGATGTACAGCATGCGCCCGCTCAACAGTTTCAGAGGATACTTCCGACAGCCCGATATAACCTACTTTTCCTTCCCTGACAAGTTCGGCCATGGCTTCAACCGTTTCTTCGATCCGGGTATTCTTATCCAGCCGGTGCAGGTAATACAGATCGATATAATCTGTATTGAGATTTTTCAGAGAACGTTCTAAAGCTTTCCTGACATAATCCTTTTTACCGTTAATGGCCGAGGTGACTTTGTTGTTGTCGTCGATCTCCCAGCCAAATTTGGTTGCCAGAATATACTGGTCCCGCTTCCCGCTCATGGCCTTCGCAATGAGCTGTTCATTCTTAAACGGCCCATACAGATCCGCCGTATCCAGAAAATTACCGCCCAGCTCCAGCGAACGGTGAATCGTCGCAATAGCCTCCTGCTCATCTGCGGGACCATACATATGGCCCTCCTCAAAGCCTGTCATGCCCATACAGCCCAGGCCAATCATCGGCACAGCCAAGCCCTGGCTGCCCAATGCCATTTGTTTTATTTCCTTTTCCATAAAGCAAAGATCGCCAAGGCATGTAGCGTCCATGTATGCAAACCCCCGAAGCTTGTAAGCAAAGCCCTGAAAATTCATTTGTGTATTCAAAAAATACAGCTGATATTGCGCTACCAACCCTCTTGTATGAAAAAACAAATCACCTTTATTGTCACCTACGTACTATCAATTGCCGCCCTCTTGGCCCTGATCTATACAGTTAAGATCAACACCTTTCAATTCGCCTGGTTACTTAACTTCCTGCTTATGATCTGTATGACATTCGCGTCTCAGGCCAGGCAAAACAAACTGACTTCCACCTATTACGAGCAAAAAGCATGGGAACAGAAAGGCAGGATATACGAATACATTGGCATAAACTTCTATAGAAAACTACTCGTTTGGGTAGGCTGGGAAAAGCTGACCAGAAAAACGCTCCCGATCGAAAACAACACGGAAGCGCTTACGAGGCTCTATCGCCAGACAAAAATATCCGAACGCGACCATGCAGTCATATTCATGATCGTGCTTGGATTCAATGTGTACGTAGCGTTAATATTCGGTTTTTCTAAATCCCTTTCACTGCTGATACTAAATATCCTGCTAAATCTGTACCCGATATTCCTTCAGCGCTATAACCGCCCGAGAATAAAGCGGGCTTTGAGCTCAAGCCAAATCAGACAGCAAGGAAAAGCAGCTGTTCTGCAACTCTAAAGCTTAATGCATAGTGGTTTGATTTTTGAATGTAGCAGGGCATGAGAGAAATTTTCCTTGCGATCAGAAACTTCATTTCCTACCGCTTCAGTTTGCATGAAGACAATGCCGACGAACAGGATACGGTGGAAGCTCTGAGGCGGAATGTAGAGTTTAAAGGGGCCAACTTATGGACGCTCATTTTCGCGATATTCGTGGCCTCCATCGGTCTCAATGTCAATTCAACAGCTGTAATCATCGGGGCTATGCTGATTTCACCGCTTATGGGGCCGATCATGGGCGTCGGACTTGGCATTGGCATCAATGATTTTGAGCTCGTTAAAAAGGCGGCGCGCAACCTGGCTATTGCCACGGTGATCAGTGTGATCACCTCAACCTTATACTTTTTGATAACACCTTTGCATGATGCCTCCTCGGAGCTATTGTCCAGAACATCTCCCTCGATCTGGGATGTGTTCATCGCCACATTTGGCGGACTTGCCGGGATCGTTGCTGCCACGCGCAAGGAAAAAGGCAATGCCATACCCGGCGTGGCGATCGCCACGGCACTCATGCCTCCGCTTTGTACCGCCGGGTTCGGACTTGCTTCGGGCAACCTGTACTTCTTTCTTGGTGCCATGTACCTGTATTTTATTAACAGCGTCTTTATCTGCGTGGCCACTTATTTAATTGTCCGCTACCTGAAATTTCATAAAAAGGAATTTGAAGATAAGGCCTATGAAAGAAAAGTACGCCAGTACATCTGGATCCTGGTGCTGGTCACAGCCGCCCCCAGCGTTTACCTGGCCTACCGGATTGTGGATAAGAGTATCTTCGAGACCAACGCCAATGCCTTTATTCAGAAAGAGATGAACTTCGCAAGCACACAGGTCATCACCAAAAATTTTAAGTACAGCAGTAGCATGGGAAATGAAATTGACCTTTTGCTGCTCGGTGACGAGTTAAGTGGCCAACAGATTGATACGCTGAAATCCAGGCTGCCTGCTTATAAGTTAAACAATACCGAGCTCCGCATCCGGCAGGGACTGAACGCCAAGAATGAATTGGATTTCAGCCAGATCAAAGCCAGCATCCTGGAGGCCGTCTATCAAAACGACTCCACACGAAAGAGTTCCTCAGCCAGGTTAGACATGCCCATACCAGATGTCCGTGCTGAACTCGCAGCATTATATCCAGCACTGAGCAGCTACAGCATTGAAAATGTAGTCCGACAACGCATGGATACCCTTAGGCAGGATACGGTAACGCTTGCCCTGGTAAGCTTCCGAACCGATCCGGCACCGGCGGAGCTTGTACGCTTAAGAGACTGGTTAAGATCAAGAATTAAAGCCGACTCCCTTACCCTAGTAGTTTCCGATTAGACCTTACCTCGTCACCCGCTTTAGCACTATTGTACCAGCGATACCGGCCACAACAGAGGCAATCAGGATACCGTATTTCGCCTGATCAATAAAAACCGGATGCTTAAAGGCCAGTCCGCTGATGAAAAGCGACATGGTGAAACCTATACCTGCAAGCAGGGAAACGCCTGCCAGGTGGTTCCAGCCTGCGCCTTCCGGAAGTCCGGCAAGTCTGGATTTTATCATGATCCAGCAAAAACCCATGACGCCGATAAATTTTCCGATGATCAATCCGGCAGCAACACCAAACGAAACCGGGTTGGATACAGAACTCAGGAAATCGGAACCGATCACAATACCGGCATTTGCCAGCGCAAAGAGCGGCATAATGCCGAAGGCCACCCAGGGATGCAGGGCATGTTCTATCGTCTGCAGTGGTGTTTCAGCGGCCATACTCAGCCGCTTGACATTCTGTATTGTCTTATTTTGCTTGGGTGTAATCAGTTTGCCGCGCTCCGGGATGTCAGACTCAAAATCATACGACAGCTTACGGAGGTTACCCGCATAAACTTCCTCATTGATCCTGGTAACTGCGGGGATGGTAAAGGCAACCAGTACGCCCGCAATCGTAGCATGGACGCCGGAGAGCAGAAACCCGATCCAGACACCGATACCAATGATCAAATAGAACATGCTAGCCCGGATACCTATAATATTGCCTAATATCAATACGCCAAGAAATGCGGCTCCGACGCCCAGCGCGAGGAAATTAATCTCAGCTGTATAGAAGAACGCGATGACGAGAACAGCGCCCAGATCATCTGCTACGGCTAGTGCAGAAAGGAACACTTTAACCGATGTTGGGATGCCTTTGCCGGCCATGGACAGCAAAGCCAAAGCGAATGCGATATCGGTAGCCATCGGGATGCCCCAGCCGTGTGCGGCCTCGGTGCCCGCGTTAAAAGCGGTATAGATCAAAGCCGGGACGATCATCCCGCCCAGTGCTGCAGCCATCGGCAGTGCGGCTTTGCTTACCGAGGATAGCTCGCCTTCCATAAACTCCCGCTTAAGTTCAAGGCCGATCACAAAGAAGAAAAGCGCCATCAATCCATCATTGATCCAGACATGCAGCGGGTGGCTAAGCAGAAATTTATCAAAGCCTATCGAAAAATTGATGTGCCAGAGGTGTTCATAAAAATCGTGGTAAGCAGAATTTGCCCAGGTGATTGCCGCCACCACGGCGGCCATGAGCACAAGTCCGCTCGTATATTCCAGATGTACAAAACGGCTAACCGGCGCCATGATTCTCTCAATCGTCGTTTTTTCCATGCAGGCAAGATAAGCGAAATAATAATATTTTTGGCAGGTAGATTGCTTTTGGTGAACCGCAATACAAATAGCTTATGACACCGGCCAAACGATTTTTTAGCCTGCTGAGGCTCGACAGGAAAGATGTCACACAGATTTTTTTCTACGCGTTGTTCGCGGGTTTGATCAGCTTGTCCCTTCCCCTCGGTATACAGGCCATTATCAATTTTATACAAAGCGGCAGGGTAAGCGTTTCATGGATCGTGCTGGTTGTCATCGTGGTTGGGGGAGTGGCATTGGTAGGTATACTATCTTTGATGCAACTGCGAATTACCGAAAATCTTCAGCAGAAAATATTTGTTCGTTCCTCGTTTGAATTCGCGTACCGCCTGCCCAAAATACGCTTTGATGAACTGTACAATAACTTCTATCCGCCCGAGCTGGCCAACCGCTTTTTTGACACCCTGACCATACAAAAGGGGGTCTCGAAGCTGCTGATCGATTTCTCAGCCGCGCTGCTTCAGATCGGCTTCGGAATTATACTGTTGTCATTTTACCACCCGTTTTTTATTGTGTTCGGCCTCTTGCTGGTGGGCTTGCTTTACCTGATCTTTAAATTCTCTTACGCCCCGGGACTTGAAACCAGTCTCAACGAATCCAAGTACAAGTACCGGGCGGCCGACTGGCTTCAGGAAATAGCCCGCAATAATTCGTCTTTCAGAGCCAAGCTGAATTTCAATTTTGCCTTGTCTAAAACAGACGATATCGTTGGCGGCTACCTCACCTACCGGGAAAAGCATTTCGGGATTATCAGGCGCCAGTTTATCCAGCTCATCGTATTTAAGATCATCATCACTGCCGGCCTGTTGCTTATAGGCGGCCTGCTGGTATTAAACCAGCAGATGAATATCGGGCAGTTTGTCGCTGCCGAAATCATCATTCTCCTGGTGATCAATTCCGTGGAGAAAATTATACTTGGACTGGAGAGTTTCTACGATGTGCTCACCGCTGTAGAGAAAATCGGCGAGGTTACGGATCTGGATATAGAGGATCAACCCGACGCTGCGGAAATCACCAGTGAAAAAGCCATAACGATCAAAACTGATGCGTTAAGATTCCGTTATCCCGGTGCCGCAAAAGACACGCTGAAAAATATTTCGCTGACTATAGCGCCCGGCGAAAAGATTCTGCTGAAAGGCAACAACGGTGCAGGAAAAACCACCCTGATCCGTATACTGTCCGGGCTGCTCCAACCCAGCTCCGGTACACTGTCTGTAAACGACGACACCTTCGTCAAGATTGAGGGTGCTGCGTACAGGGCAAAAATCGGCCGGATCATCCAGGGCGAAACCCCGTTTGAAGGTACAATACTGGAAAATATCACCTTCAGCGACCCCGCAATATCACCTGAAGATCTGAAATGGGCGCTCGACGCCGTTCAACTCAGCCAGGTGATCAAATCACTGCCTGAGGGCCTGAACACCAAGATCTTCCCCGAAGGCAAACAACTATCCTCATCAAATGCTCAGAAGATACTTCTCGCACGCAGTATCGTGCATAAGCCTGCTGTGCTCTTCTTTGAAGACCCGACCGACCGTATGGACAAAGATGCAGCGGCAGCACTGATCGACTTTATATTTTCCCCGGAAAACTCCTGGACCGTGATCGTATCCTCCGCAAATGTGCATTGGGAAGCGCAGGCCACCCGGCAGATCACTATGGAAAACGGAAAAATAATCCATGATACAAAACATTAAGCCATGCTAAATATTTCGACCAACAAAAAGGCCCGGCTTGAAACCTTACAGCATTTCAGCACTGTACGGCAGCTATCCAACAGGCCGCACTATAAGATATTAAACAGGATAATCCTTGGCCTCTGCCTGCTGGCATTGCTGATCCTGTTTCTGCCATGGACACAGAACATCTCGGGCACAGGCGCGGTTACTACCCTGAAACCTGACCAGCGGCCTCAGACCATACATACCGCGATTGCAGGACGTATCGAAAAGTGGTATGTACGGGAAGGCGATTACGTGGAAAAGGGTGACACCATATTATTTATTTCCGAAACAAAGGAGGATTACTTTGATCCCAACCTGGTAAACAACACCAAACAACAGGTAGACGCCAAAAAAAACGCATTAAAGTCTTATGATAGTAAAGTACAGTCGCTGGAATCACAGATGGCTGCGCTGGCGAATGAACAACGTCTGAAAATTCAGCAGGCCAACAACAAAATACGTCAGGCCCTTCTGAAGGTGAAGAGCGACAGTATCGACCTGGAAGCCGTAAAAACACAGCTAAAGATCGCCACCACACAGTTTGACCGGGCAGTTCAGCTTAATAAAGAAGGCCTGAAACCGCTTACTGATGTAGAGGAGAAAAGGCTGAAGCTGCAGGATGCCCAGGCGAAAATCATCACGCAGGAAAACAAACTGCTCGCCGCGCAGAATGACCTGATCAATGCTCAGGTGGAGATCGGACGAATAACCGCTGAATACAATGAAAAACTGGCAAAGTCGAGCAGTGATAAGTTTACCGCATTGAGCAGCCAGTTCGATACAGAGGCCCAGGTCAACAAGCTGGAAAACCAATATGTGAATTACTCCATCAGAAACGGCATGTACTACATCAAAGCGCCTCAAAGCGGCTATGTAAACCGGGCGCTGCAGTCGGGCATCGGCGAAATACTCAAGGAAGGAACGCCAATAGTCAGCATTATGCCTGCAGGGTATGAGATCGCGGTAGAAACCTATGTAAGGCCGATCGATCTGCCACTGCTGAAAAAGGGTGACGAAGTAAGGGTATGGTTCGACGGATGGCCAACCATCGTATTTTCCGGATGGCCCGGAATGTCATACGGCACTTTTGGCGGCCGGATCGTGGCTATTGAGAATTTCATAAGTCCCAATGGCAAGTACAGGGTGCTTATCGCCCCCGATAAGCGCGACGCGGCATGGCCAAAGCAGCTGAGCATAGGCGCGGGGGCACAAACGATTGCCCTATTGGAAACCGTCCCGGTCTGGTTTGAAGTGTGGCGTACGTTAAATGGTTTCCCGCCCAACTACTACCAGCCTGCGGCGGCAAATGAAACGGCGAAAGATAAATGAGAGCAGTTATCTATATCCTGTTATGTGTGCTCTGCACGCTTCATGCAGTGGCTCAGGAACGCTTGGCCGGGCAACTGAGCTTTGCGGAATACCTGGGCTACGTTAAAAAATATCATCCGCTGACCCGGCAGGCCAATCTTACGCTCAGCCGTGCCGAAGCAGAACTTATGGCTGCGCGCGGCGGCTTCGACCCAAAGCTGGAGGTCGACTACGATAAGAAAGAGTTCAAAGGAACGGGATACTATTCGCTCCTGAACAGCAGTTTTAAAATACCCACATGGTATGGCATTGAAATTAAAGCTGCCTTTGACAACAGTACCGGAAAGTACGTCAATCCACAAAACATTACCCCGGAAGGCGGACTCACCTCTGCCGGAATCACCATCCCGCTGGCACAGGGATTACTGGTCAACAGAAGGATGGCAGACCTGCGCTCGGCCAAGGTGCAGCTGCGACTGAGCGCGGCCGAGCAAAAGTTGCAGGTTACTGAAGCCGTTTACGCCGCGTCGCTCGCCTATTTCAGCTGGAAACGTGCGTTCGACGAGGTAAAGCTTTATCAAACCTATCTTGATTTTGCAAGGGTCAGATATACGGGTATCACCAAACTCATACAGGCAGGGGACAAGCCGGCGATCGACAGTATTGAAGCGGGAGTGATCGTGAAGTCGCGCAGGCTAAGTCTGGCCGATGCGCAGCTCAAGCTGACTAAAGCACGACTGGAATTATCCAATTATCTCTGGCTTGAAAACGTGCCTGTAGAACTGGCCGAAAATATCGTCCCTGAAGAAAACCCCGCCGAACATGCGGCTTCTATCCTGAACCTAACCGATGCAGCAGCAATGCTGCAACTCGGTGAGCATCCTAAGGTACAGGCATTACAGGGCAAACTTGAGCTTTTGGAGATAGAACGCCGGTACAAGGCGAACCTGCTGCTGCCTAAGGTCGATTTAAGCTATAATTTCCTAGCTGAACCGAGGTATGTGGACAGATACCGCTTTCAGGATTACAAACTTGGCGTCAATTTCAGTCTGCCGGTATTTCTCAGAAAAGAACGCGGTGGTTTAAGACTTGCAAAACTTAAAATACAGGACGGACAACTTGACCTCGACCTGGCCCGTGTGGCATTGAGAAACAAGATATTGGCCCAGCAAGCCGAGATCGATGCCCTTGAAAATCAGAAAGTCACCGCATCAGAACTTGTGAAAGACTATTCCACTATGCTCACTTCAGAAGAACGCCTGTTTTCTTTCGGTGAGAGTTCCCTTTTCGTCATAAATTCCCGGGAAAACAATGTGGTCAGCAGCAGACTTTCTGAAATCAGCATGGAGAACAGGCTGCTCATCGCCATCGCAGATCTTTTCAGGACTTTAAGCAATCCTCAGTAGTCTTTGATGACTGCAGGCGCCAAAGCCTTGACTCAAAATTTGTGCATTTTTCTTGTTTGCAACATAATTGCATTTATATTTGCAACATGAAATCACTACTGAAATCAGAAAGACTTGACCAGCTCGGCATAACAGCCTCTGTGGGATGCGCCATTCACTGCGCCGCGCTTCCCCTGATGGTCACTTCCCTGCCGCTAATCGGCATGGAGTTCCTGGCCAGCCCCTGGGTAGAAACCAGCATGATCGTCCTCTCGGTGATCATTGGCGTAACTTCGCTATCCACAACCTACAAGAGGCACCGGAACACGACGCCGCTGCTCGCCCTCCTTTGCGGATTTGCCCTCATCGCATCCGGACACTTCCTGTGGCATGAGGCGGAAGCCCTGCTTATCCCTTTGGGCGGCATCACCATCGCCGCTGCACATTACATCAACTGGAAACTTAACCGGGTATGTACCCACAATATCGACCACCATGAAAATCCATAAACTGTTATTCGGCACCTTCCTTATGTTGATCAGCATGATCAGCCCCGGCTGCAGGCATGATCATGCTGCAACAAGTCCTCAATCACATCACCATCCTGCGCCGGTCTAACCGAACCGGGAAGGCGCCCATGCTCATGCAAGGAATCCACTTGCCCTGGCCAACCAGCTGGTCGAACGCATTGTGCAGGGCCGGGCTGTTAGCGGCTTTAACAAACGGTTCCTGTGTATACATGCCGAGCCATACCACGGGTTTCGTCCAGGTAGATGGGTCATCGGGTTTCGCAGGAATATCTTTCCAGAGAATTTCTCTCGCCTGTGCAGCAAGATCGGCAGAAAAAGCGTTGTCCAGACGGATAAAGCCGTCTGTTTTATATTATAACATTACGGTCATCCTCATATACCAAATATAAGGACTTATTGATCATTTTACCAACTGTAAAAACTCCGCCAGTCCAATTGCTTCCGTGTTTTCTTGTAGGGGATATCGCTCTTTGCCGCCGTAAATGACGAATTTCTGCGTCGCCCCGATATCCTCACATGCGGCGTAAAAGCCCCGGCCAGGCCGCGGAGCGGATGACCGCTTAACTTCCAATGCCCATACCTGATTGTTCGGCCCTTCCAATACAAGGTCGACTTCGGTCTGGGTTGTTGTTCTATAATAGCTGTATTGCCATGTACCCGGCAATTGCACGATGATGTTTTCTATGACAAAGCCTTCCCAGCTTGCGCCGAGAACAGGATTTCCCATGAGATCGTCGAAACCCGGTATATTGAGTAGCTTGTGCAGTAAACCACTGTCACGGATATATATCTTCGGTGACTTGACAAGCCTTTTCTTTGTGTTTCCAGACCAGGGCTGAATCTGCCTGACCATGTAAAAATCTACCAGGATATCCAGATATGACTTGATGGTTGTATGGCTCACTTCTAAGCTTTTGCCCAGTTCTGAATATACTGCCTGCTGACCGTGATAATGTGCTAGCATAGACCAAAACTTCTTCATCCTGTTTGGCTGAATTTGCGGCCCCATGAGCGGGATATCACGTTCCACATAAGTGGAAATAAAGTCGTTACGCCATTCCCAGCTCTGCTCATCGCTAGAAGCCAGGTAACTATCAGGAAAGCCCCCTCTGAACCACAGTTTATCGGGATTAAATCCGAGCGGGTCATGGTTTATGATTTCAAGTGCATTAAAGGGCGTTAACTCAATATACCTGATTCTGCCTGCAAGCGTTTCGGAAGATTGCTGCAGCAAATCGCGGGAAGCTGAGCCGAGCAACAGAAAGTGTCCTGCTTTTTCTCCGTTGCGCTTTCTCATGTCTACCAAACCTCTTAATACACGGAACAGATCGGGTTTACGCTGTACTTCATCGATGATTAAAAGCTGACCCGAGAACTTCCTCAGGTAAGCTTCCGGATCGTCCAGTTTATTCATATCTGAATCCAACTCTAAGTCGAGGTATTCAGAAGTTTTGGAAAGCTGCTCGGCTATCTGCAATGCCAGTGTAGTTTTACCAGCCTGCCTTGGCCCTAATAGTGCCACGACTGGTACATTCTGTAGCCCCGCAATCAGCTTTTCAGTTAAATTACGCCTAATCATTTTTCTGCAATTTGAAAGTTAAGCTTTCAATTATACATCAAATATACACTAAAACCTTGCAATTTGAAAGTTAAACTTTCAAATTGCAAGGTTTTGCTGGCTATGGTAATGTTTCTTCGCGAAATTCAAATCGGGAATTTTTGTCTAGTTATGCAGATTTTGAGTTATATTGACTTGGATAGCACACCCTAACCAAGATCAAATGAGAAAGCTTATTTATGGAATTAACCTCACAATGGACGGCTGCTGCGAACACACCAGTATCCCGCACGTTGGAGATGATGTTCACCAATACTTCCGCGAATTGCTGGAAGATTCCGGCACGCTGCTGTATGGGCGGAAAACGTATGAACTGATGGTTCCGTTCTGGCCGGATATTGCCCGGTCGCAGTCCCTGGACGAATCCTCTAACGCCTTTGCCAAAGCATTTGACCGGCTTGAACGCGTAGTGGTCTCCAGAACGCTCGACAATGCAGATGAGCGTACAACGATCATTCGCGAGAACCTGAAAGAAGAGGTTTTGAAACTTAAGCAGCAAGCGGGAAAAGCTATCTCCACCGGAGGCGTTGCGTTACCCGCTGAACTGATCGAACTGGGTCTTATCGATGAATTTCATATGGTCGTCCACCCCTTCCTCTGCGGTCAGGGGCGTCGCCTCTTCAGCGAAATGCACCTGACCGAAACTATGGAGTTGAAACTGGTAAGCGCGCAAACACTCCCCAGCGGGTGTATTGCAATACGGTATGAAAAATTTTGATGCTTCTATGAAAGGACTTCTCACCGCCTTCTTGCTCGTAGTAACTATTTTTAGCTGCGATGCCCGGCAATCTACCCGAACCGATACGACCTTTGCTAAAGGTTCAAACATCAAACTCGCCAGCCTAAGCCCGCAGCAGGTTTCCAACCTCGCTTTTCTCGGACAGTTTTGGGGCTTCCTGAAATATCATCACCCATCGGTGGCGAAGGGGGCTTACAACTGGGATTTTGAGCTGTTCCGTATGCTGCCTGGGGCGATTGCTGCAAAAAACAACGAGGAACTGAGTAAGTCGCTGGAAGCTTACCTGGAAGGCCTGCCCAAACCCGCATCATGCCCCGACTGCGGCACAAAATCCAAAAAACGGATCGCACTTAACCCCGATTACGGCGAACTTTTCAATGGCAAAATTGCCAATGCATCCCTAACCGAAAAACTGAACTACATCAGAGACAACAGACACCTCGGTGCGGGATATTATATCGCCTATGCCAGCGTTGGCAACCCCGATTTCAGGAACGAAAATGACTATGCTGATATGTCCTACCCTGATGCTGGTTACAGGCTGCTTAGTTTGTACAGATACTGGGCCATGATCAACTACTTCTTCCCTTACAAAGACCAGATTGATCAGGACTGGAACGAGGTGCTCAAAGATTTTATACCAGCCTTTGTGCAGGCAAATGACGAACGGGCTTACGTGGTGGCAACAACCAAACTTATCGCAAAAATAAGCGATACCCATGCCAATCTCTGGGGCAGCCGCCGTGCGGTGAACCTTTTAAAAGGCGACTATCTTACCCCGGTTCAGGCTAAATTCATTGAAAATAAACTGATCGTTACGGGCTTCTATACCGATACTCTCGGACTAAAAAGCAAAATGAAGATTGGGGAAGAGATCGTGGCCATCAATGGCAGGACTGTACCCGAGCTTGTCAAAGCATATCTCCCTATGGTAGCAGCATCCAACTACGACACACAATTAAGGGATCTGCCTTTTAACTTTTTACTTCGCGGCCATGAACCCAGCATGAAACTTACCGTTAGAGGCGACAAAGGCAACAGAGAGGTGATGCTAAATATGCTTACACAGGGTTTCAGGTTCACAAACATTGACTATACCAGACCCGGCGGGTATGAACTTATTGATGGTAATATAGGCTATGTGTATCCGGCAAAATATAAGAATACCGACCTTCCCGCCATAAAGAAGCTGTTTGCTAACGCGCAGTCGATTGTCGTTGATATGCGGTGTTATCCCTCCGACTTCATGCCATTCACTTTTGGCAATTACATCAAAAAAAAGCATTCCCCTTTTGTGAATTTCACCAGAGCAGATCTTCAGCGCCCGGGTGAGTTTAGCTTCGCGGACCAGCCTTTAAAGAATGGAGGTGGTGGACAATTCAGCGGAAATGTCATCGTCATAGTTGATGCAAGCAGCCAGAGTAATGCGGAATATACGACTATGGCATTCCAAAGCGCAGCAAACGTAAGAGTACTCGGCAGCACAACTGCCGGTGCCGACGGCAATGTCTCCCGCATCGTTTTACCCGGGGGCTTGTCTACCATGATCTCTGGAATAGGTATTTTCTATCCTGACGGCACCCGTACCCAAAGGGTTGGCGTTAAAATCGACTACCCGATGAAACCGACCATTAAAGGCATACAGCAAGGCAAAGATGAGTTGCTCGACCGGGCTATTGAACTGCTGCGCAAGGGCTGGTAAGTTTGTATCCTTGCGGCATCACCACAACACCGTAAAATTGATGTTGTCTTTCAGGATCTTAATCGCATTTCCGACCTGCTTCTTTACCGTTTTGTCGGAGATGCCTAACTGCTCGGCGATTTCCTTATGGCTTAGATTTGCGTTGCGGCTGAGAAGAAAAATTTCCTGCATTTTCCTGGGCATACGGCTCACCTCTTTCTCGATTTGTTCCGCAAGCTCTTTGGCACGCATGGCTTCGTCCGTGTTGAAGTCGCCGGCGTCTATATATTGCTGCAGGGAATCGAGGTAATTGGTTTTGATGTGCCGGTGTGCAAGGGCATTGATCACTTTATTCTTCACCGCCCGGTACAGGTAGGCGGATAGCGCGCCGCCAAAATTGAGTTCCGAGCGTTTTTCCCAAATGGTTATAAAAAGATCGTGAATGAGGTCTTCCGCCTCGTCTTCATCCTTAAGTCGTTTCCGTGCATGCAGGTAAAGCAGCTCCATATAGCGGTTATAAATTTCGGTAAACGCATCGCGGTTGCCCTCGCGGAGCATTTGAAGCAGGTCCTGATCGCCATATGTGCCCAAATCCGTCATTGAATATTACATATTCCTTAAACGAATTTACTCAATTCTCCCGGTTTTAACAAAGGAGGAAATTTTGACTTCCGCAAAATTCCTCCGCCTGATGGTTGGGCATCTCCTGGGCATGACTGGGCTCAAAGCATGCGTAGCCCGGCAAATGCCCAGCGAACTGCCTCCCAGCCCCAGGCGACGTTAGAATTGATATTTTGATAGCATATATGATTATAAAATGATTCCTTTGTAAAATATTTCTGAATCGCATTTTTTAAAACCCTTACACCCGGCACATGCAAGACCCAACAATTCGTTTAAATAAGTACATCAGCGAAAGCGGCCTTTGTTCGAGGAGGGCGGCCGACAGGTACATTGAGCAGGGAAATGTATTCATTAACGGGAAACGCGCTAAGGTGGGCGACAAGGTCTTCTTTGGTGATGTGGTTACAGTAAACGGCCAGACCATTGAACCGTCGCAGGCAGAAAACACGGTGCTGATCGCGTATAACAAACCTGTGGGTATTACAAGTACTACCGAAGCCGGGGTTAAAGGCAATATTGTAGATCATGTGAATTACAGCGAGCGGGTGTTCCCTATCGGGCGTCTCGACAAGGATTCGCAGGGACTGATCTTCCTGACCAACAACGGCGACCTGGTGAATAAGATCCTGCGCGCAGGAAACAATCATGAGAAGGAATATGTCGTGACGGTGAACAAGCCGGTAACGGATGCCTTTGTGGCCAATATGGCTAAAGGCGTACCTGTGCTTGGCGTTATGACCAAAAAATGCAAGGTGGTAAAGGAGTCGGCCAACGTATTCCGCATTACGCTTATACAGGGGCTCAACCGGCAGATCAGGCGCATGTGCGAGCATTTTGGATATGAAGTAACCAAGCTGGAGCGTGTGCGGATCATGAACATCAGTCTGAAAGGCATTCCCCTGGGCGAATGGCGTGAACTGAGCCCGGAAGAACAGCAGGAACTGTATAAGTTGCTGGAGAAATCGAGTTCACTGGAGCAGGCTTCTAAATCGCAAACGGCAAAGGCCTCGTCTAAACCGCAGCGCGAAAAGCCTGCGAAGGAGAAAGCCAAAGGCAGGCCGGAAAAGGCGTCTAAAGCGGCTCCGGCTACAGGCAGGAATGCCGACCGCCGCTCTGGCAAGAAACCGGCGGCTGCGGCGGGCGACTGGAACCGGACGGGCGGGCCGCCTAAACGTGCAGCAAAAAGACGTTAATTTTTTTTGGTATCTTTGCACCCGCAATGCTTCCTACGAAAAAAACAGATATCCGCGCACTCGATCTTACTCAGTTACAGCAACATCTTGCTGAAATGAAAGAGCCAGCCTTCCGGGCCAAACAGGTTTACCAATGGCTTTGGGAAAAGTCTGCCCGCAGCTTCGAGGAGATGAGCAACCTCTCTAAAGACCTGCGACGAAAACTGGATGAGCATTACTCGATCAACACGGTGGAAGTGAACAACGCCAAAATCAGCAGTGACCATACCATTAAGAGTACCTTCCGGCTGCACGACGGCAACCTGGTGGAAGGCGTCCTGATTCCTATGGATGAACGCATGACCGCCTGCGTGAGTTCACAGGTGGGCTGCAGCCTGACCTGTAAGTTTTGCGCCACAGGCTATATGGACCGCAAACGCAACCTGAATGCCGACGAAATCTATGACCAGGTAGTGCTCATTGATCAGCAAGCGAAGCAGAACTACAATGCGCCGCTGACCAATATTGTTTATATGGGCATGGGCGAACCCCTGCTGAACTATGCCAACGTATTGAAATCGATTGAGCGCATCACGGCTCCTGACGGCCTGAATATGTCGTACAAGCGCATCACGGTGTCTACAGCCGGTATTGCCAAGATGATTAAAAAACTGGGCGACGACGGTGTAAAGTTTAACCTTGCTTTGTCGCTCCACGCAGCGAACGACAAAAAGCGAAACGAGATCATGCCGATCAATGAGGCAAATTCGTTGAAGTCGCTGGAAGAAGCGCTGAAATATTATTTCGCAAAGACCAAGAACCCCGTCACCTACGAATATATTGTATTCAATCATTTCAACGACGAATTGGAAGATGCGAAAGAGCTTGCAAAATTCTGTAAGCATATCCCCTGCAAAGTTAACCTGATTGAATATAACCCCATCCAGTTTGCCGATTTTGTGAACGCGGAGGGGGACAAAATAGATGCTTTCTCAAATTACCTGAAAAGCCAGGGCATTACCACCAACATCAGAAGAAGTCGCGGTAAGGATATTGATGCGGCATGCGGTCAGCTCGCTGTGAAAGAAGGTCAGTAAATACGGCTGCCGCCTACCGCGGAATAGCGGGAATTCATTAGTTTAGCCCGTGAAATTTATCTTTAATGCAGTGGCCGATCTGACGGCGCTGCTCTTCCCCGTACGCTGCTGCGCCTGCAATCGTCACCTGAACCGTGGCGAGTCTGAGCTCTGCACGATGTGTTTGTTTCAGCTGCCTTTTACCGATCATCACCTGTATCGCGACAACCGCGTGGCGCGTAAATTATGGGGAAGAGCGGAGGTCGCACATGCCATGTCGCTCCTCGCTTTTAAAAAAGGGAACTTGACCCAAGGTCTGGTACATCGCCTGAAATATAAGGGCCGGAGATCTGCAGGTATTATGCTGGGCAGAATGATAGGCAAGAAGCTGGAAGAGGCAGCGCAACAGCATGAAGGCCGTGGTGGGTTCCCAAACATCGACCTGATTATCCCGGTACCGCTGCACAAAACCAAACAGCGCATGAGAGGTTTTAACCAGAGTTATTTTCTGGCGGTCGGGATAGCCGAATATCTGTGCATCCCTGTGAGCACAACAGCGCTGCTTAGGACACGTGCCGGTTCAAGTCAGACCACCAGAAACCGCTACGACCGGACGGAAAATCTGCGGAATGCTTTTCAATTGAAAAAGCCGGGGGCGGTAGCGGGCAAGCACATCCTGCTGGTCGATGACGTCATAACCACAGGCGCTACGTTGGAAGCCTGCTGTCTGGCCCTGCAGCCGTACCGTCCAAAGCGTGTAAGCATAGCCGCTCTGGCCAGTGCCGACTAGTTTTTAAAAAAAATAAAAAAATCAAAACCTTTTGTACGCTGCCGCGTTATTATACCCGAGAGCGTTAATTTAGATGGTAAGAGTCGGTATTTTCTTCGTGAAGTACCGGCTCTTTACTTTTATAGCTTTTTTCCTTTTGAAGGCCAGGCAACTAAACAAATAAGTAAGATTTATTTTGCTAATACCGGTAAAAGTTGCATCTTTGTGGTGAGAGCGTTAATTTAAGGGTCGACGCTTCAACGCCAGTTGATTGTCGGCCCTTTATTTTAAAAAGATTGCCCCTTAAATAACGCTAAGCAAGTATTTTCTAAATCGATCGAGTTACCGAATGGCTTTGCTCTTTGGGCTTATTTTCTTAGATAGCTATCTAAAATAGCTTTCATATCCGCGGGGCGGAATGGCTTCAGCAGATGTCCGTTCATTCCTGAGGCTTTGAAACGGCCATACTCGTGTTCCAGGGTTGAGGCGGTAAGCGCAATGATGGGAACTGTTTTGAATTGTTCGCCCTCCATGTCACGGATAATAGAGGTTGTATCGAAACCGTCCAGTCCGGGCATATTGATATCCATAAAGATCAGATCATATGCTTTAGCAATGATCTTTTCAATAGCCTCTTTACCGTTAGATGCAGAGTCGACCTCCGGCCCCCATTTGTTCAGGATACGGTTGGCAATAAGTATATTGACGTCATTGTCGTCCACCACCAGTATCTTGCATCCGGCATAGGAGCCTGCCTGCTCGGCAGCAGGGGCACTCTGGTCGTCATGGTCAACCTTTTTATAGCTGATGCTAAAGGAAAAGGCCGTGCCCTCGTGTTCCCTGCTCTGCACCTCTATATCTGAGCCATGCAGTTGAAGCAGTCGGCGCGTAATAGCCAGACCCAGTCCGGTTCCTCCGTACTTTCTGGACACATCTGAGCCCGCCTGGGTAAATGACTCAAAGATATACTCCAGCTTGTCGGCCGGGATACCAATACCATTATCGCGCACTTCAAACAAAACATCTACGGAATCCGCCCGTTCAGCAACCAGCCGGGCGCTGATGTGTATGGTACCGCGACTGGTAAACTTAACCGCATTACCCAGCAGGTTCATCAGGATCTGGTACAGCCGGGTCTTATCGCCAAGAATACGCTGGGGAATCTGGTCGTCTATGTTTACTTCCAGCTTGTTGCCCTTTTCCATGGCACTTACCCGGAGCGAATTGGAAATATCGCTGATCAGCGTGCGGATACTGAATGGTATCGATTCGAGCTGCATATTGCCCGTCTCAATCTTAGTCAGGTCGAGGATATCATTAATGATGTTAAGAAGATTCTCGGCCGAAAACTTGAGCACATTAAGGTCTTCGATCTGCGAGGGTTTCGGGTCGTTGTCTATGAGAAGATTGGTCATGCCGATCACCGCATTGAGGGGTGTACGTATTTCGTGGCTCATCACTGATAGAAACATCTCCTTGGCCTCGCTAAGTTTTACAGCCTGCTCTCTCGATTCAATAATATCCTTTTCTACACGCTTCTTTTCGGTAATATCAATGAGGATCTCTACCTCGCTCTCCAGTTTGCCCTGCGGGTCGAGCACCAGGGTGTTATGTATGGAGAGCCATATCGGCACATTGTCTTTCCTGTAGGCCAGGAGATCTACTGTGAACGACTTGTTTTCCCGGGTCATCGCCCTTGCCCGCTCCATGGCAGCGTAGTCGGTATCAGGGCCAGAGAGCAGATCGCCCAGGCGCTTGCCTCTCAGATCTTCAATGGTATAACCGGTAATATTCGTGAAAGCCGCGTTTACCCACGCTACCTTACTGTTGGCATCGCTGATGACAACGCCGTTATTGATTTTGCTGGCCACGAACGAAAGGCGCATCAGTTCGGTACTTCTCTGCCTCAGCGTAATGTGGGTGATGATTTCATTGGCGAGGGTTTTAAGCCCCTCCCGCTGTTCGGGCGTAAGTTCCCTGGGCCTGGTATCAAATACACCAAGTACGCCCAGCATATGGCCATTGTCGTCTGTTAAAGGCGCTCCGGCGTAAAACCGCACATGAGGATCACCCGATACGCCCGGGTGATCCTTAAAACGCGGATCTTTTGTAGCATCCGGGACTTCCAGGATGTCATTGCTTTTAATGGTATGCCCGCTGAAGGATACCTCCCGGGGGACCTCTATTTCGGTTGTGCCCTGAATAGATTTATAAAAAACACGTTCCTCGTCTACCAGCGAAATAACAGCCATCGGAGCCTGACAGATCAGGGCGGCGACTTTACTGATGTTATCAAACTCCTGTTCCCCGGGCGTATCGATGATGTTGAGATTACGCAGGGCTTTCAGTCGCTCAATTTCACTGGCTGAAGGACCGGTACTTTCGGGCATAGGCTACTTATAAAGTGGGAAACTGGCAGAAAGCTCGCGTACACGGGCCCGTACTGCAGACAGATTTGACTCATCTTCCGGATTACTGATCACCTGATCGATCAGATCCACGATGGTTTCCATCTCAGATTCCTTTAAGCCCCTGCTGCTGATCGCCGCCGTTCCAACCCGGATACCGGAAGTTACAAACGGTGAGCGGTCGTCAAAAGGAACCATGTTTTTGTTTACCGTAATATCGGCCATCTCCAGAGCGTGCTCTGCAAGCTTTCCGGTGATGTTCTTATTGCGAAGGTCAATCAGCATCAGGTGGTTATCGGTACCCCCAGAGATAATACCGTAGCCTTTTGCGACAAAAGCTTTGGCCATGGCCTGTGCATTTGCCTTCACCTGCTTGATATAAGCAAGATACTCGTCGCTCAATGCCTCACCGAAAGCGATAGCTTTGGCCGCAATGATGTGCTCAAGCGGACCGCCCTGTGTTCCGGGGAATACCGCCATATCAAGTACAGAAGACATCATTCGGGTCTCCCCTTTAGGTGTCTTCAATCCGAATGGATTTTCAAAGTCTTTGCCCATCATGATCATACCGCCACGTGGACCTCTCAGGGTTTTGTGCGTGGTGGTGGTAACAATATGGCAATGCGGCAGCGGATTGCTAAGCAGTCCGCGGGCGATCATCCCGGCCGGGTGGGAAATATCTGCCAGTACCAGCGCACCGATCTCGTCGGCCACACTGCGGATAAAGGCATAATCCCAGTCACGCGAATACGCAGAAGCACCGCATATGATCAGTTTCGGACGTTCTGCCAAAGCCACTTCTTTAAGCTTTTCGTAATCAATAAGGCCGGTTTCTTTTTTTACTCCATAAAACAAGGGCTGATAGAGCTTTCCCGAAAAGTTGACCGGAGAACCATGGGTAAGGTGTCCGCCGTGCGAAAGGTCGAAACCCAGGATCTTATCACCAGGCTGAACCACAGCAAGCATCACCGCTGCGTTGGCCTGTGCGCCTGAGTGCGGCTGTACGTTTACCCACTCGGCGTTAAATAGTTTCTTTGCACGCTCAATGGCAATGCTCTCCACCTCATCTACCACCTGGCATCCGCCATAGTACCGCTTGCCCGGAAGGCCTTCGGCGTATTTATTGGTCAGGCAGGAGCCCGCAGCTTCCATTACCTGCCTGCTTACAAAGTTCTCTGACGCGATCAGTTCAAGGCCGTTTTCCTGACGGTCCAATTCCCTGTCAATCAGATCAAAAATTACGTTATCTCTTGTCATTTATAGAAGTATTATTTTGTAAAATTAAGATTTTCCTTCTTAGTTTGACAACAAAATACCTTACTTTGTAGTTTCTATTCTATAATTACTGCATGGAAGACAACAACGGTCCTTTATTACTGCCTGCCATCAACTACCCTGCTGATCTTAAGCAGTACAAGGAACAAGACCTGGAGCAAATCTGCAGGGAACTCCGCCAGTATATCATCGACGTAGTAAGTGTAAACGGCGGTCATTTTGGTGCCAGCCTGGGCGTGGTGGAACTGACTGTTGCCCTGCACTATTCGCTGAACACCCCCTACGATAAACTGGTTTGGGACGTTGGGCATCAGGCCTATGGCCATAAGATACTCACCGGTCGCAAATCTGTTTTCCATACGAATAGGATCCTGAACGGCATCAGCGGATTTCCGAAGATCAGCGAGAGTGAATACGACACTTTTGGTGTCGGCCACTCTTCTACCTCCATTTCTGCCGCACTGGGTATGGCCGTGGCCTCGCAGTTGAAGGGCGAGACCGACCGTCAGCATGTAGCGGTGATAGGCGACGGGGCCATGACTGCAGGCCTTGCCTTTGAGGGCTTAAACCATGCGGGCATTGAAAACTCTAACCTGCTGGTGATCCTGAACGACAACTGTATGTCGATAGATCCCAATGTGGGCGCACTGAAGGAATACCTGACCAATATTACGACATCCAAGTCGTACAACCGTTTCAGGGACGATATCTCGAACGTCCTGATCAAATTATCAGAGCTCGGTCCGAATGCCCATAAGTTTGTTAAAAAGATTGAAAAGAGCATCAAAGGCACTTTGCTAAAGCAGAGCAACCTGTTTGAAGCCTTGAATTTCAGATATTTCGGCCCGGTAGATGGCCACGATGTGGTGCGACTTACGCAGATCATCAAAGACCTTAAAGATATACCCGGACCTAAACTGCTGCATTGTGTAACCGTAAAGGGTAAGGGCTTTGCCCTGGCAGAGAAAGACCAGACCAAGTGGCATGCACCTGGTTTGTTTGATAAAATCACCGGGGAAATCAAGAAGCCGGTGTCGGAGAAACCGCAGCCGCCTAAATACCAGGACGTGTTTGGACATACGCTTGTGGAACTGGCAGAAGCGAACAGCAAAATTGTGGGTATTACCCCGGCTATGCCTTCAGGCTCTTCCATGAACATCATGATGAAGGCGATGCCCAAGCGGGCTTTCGACGTGGGTATTGCCGAGCAGCATGCGGTAACCTTTTCGGCCGGGCTGGCTACACAGGGCCTCGTACCCTTCTGTAATATTTACTCAAGCTTTATGCAACGCGCCTACGATCAGGTGATCCATGATGTGGCCCTACAAAACCTCAACGTGGTGTTTTGCCTTGACCGTGCCGGGCTTGCCGGTGCCGATGGCGCTACGCACCATGGTGCATATGACATTGCTTTTATGCGCTGCATTCCTAAGATCGTGGTATCTTCGCCGATGAATGAGGAGGAACTGCGTAACCTGATGTATACTGCCCAGCAGGAAGATATGGGTACGTTTGTGATCCGATACCCGAGGGGCAGTGGTGTGCTTACCGACTGGAAGCGGCCTTTCAAAGCCATTGAAGTTGGAAAAGGCCGGAAGATCAGCGATGGCGAAGATGTAGCCATACTCACCATTGGCCATGTGGGTAATTTTGCTGTGGAAGCCTGCCGCGAACTGAACAGTGAGGGCATACACCCGGCACACTACGACATGCGTTTTGCCAAGCCTATAGATGAGGAACTGCTGCACGGTGTGTGCGCCCGTTACAAGCACATTATTACAGTAGAAGATGGCTGCCTGCAGGGTGGAATGGGAAGTGCGGTACTGGAGTTTATGGCCGACCATCAATACACCAACCATGTTATACGCCTGGGCATACCTGATGACTTCATTGAACATGGCGAGCAGCCTGAACTGTGGGCCATATGCAAGTACGACACAGCGGCAATTATGGCCGAAGTGAAGAAACTTGCTGTGGGTCGGACCACAAAGACCATGGCTTCCTAGCGCCGTTACCGCCTGTACAGTCTCGCCAGGCGGAACAAACGGTTTTCGAGTTTCGCATCAAGTTCCTTATGCTTTAAGCGCCAGGCCCAATTGCCCTTAATGGTGGCAGGAGTGTTCATCCTCGCTTTTGCCCGTTTGGCCAGAACGTCCTGCACGGGCACAATAGCTATTTTAGCTACTGAGGCATAAGCCAGCCGCATCATCGTTTCCACCACATTATAGCCCGTTACCTTATGCCCTGCATACTGCTCCAGCCGCTTGCCGGTAGCTCCATCGGCCTCCTGCTCGTACCAGCCCTGCATGGTGTTGTTGTCGTGCGTTCCAGTATATACGATACAGTTGCTGTCGGGATAGTTGTGCGGGGTATGTATCGACTCCGGCATGTCTTCGCCAAAACCGAACTGCAATACCTTCATACCAGGAAGCGCATACTGATCGCGCAGCTGGTAAACGTCTTCCGTGATCTCACCCAGGTCTTCCGCGATAAAAGGCAATTGCCCGAAGCGCTTTACGAAGGCGTCGAACAGTGCTTGCCCCGGTCCCTGCACCCAGCTACCCTCTTTGGCCGTCGAAGCTTGTGCCGGCACTTCCCAGTAGGCCGCAAATGCCCGGAAGTGATCGAGCCGGATGATGTCGTATAATTCCAGGTTCTTGGCGATACGGTCGACCCACCAGCGGTATTTGTCCTTAGCCATCGCCTTCCAGTTGTATACCGGCATACCCCAGAGCTGTCCGTCGGCGTTGAAGTAGTCGGGCGGCACCCCGGCCACACCCTTTAGCTTGCCTTGCGGACTCACCGAAAAGTATGCCCTGTTCGCCCATACATCGGCCGAATCATAAGCGGTATAAAAAGGCAGGTCGCCAATAAGCTGTATGCCAAGTACCCGGGCAGTCTGACGCAGCTCGTGCCACTGCTTAAAGAACACATACTGTTGCCACCTGATCTCGCGGAGCATGTCCTGGTGTTCACCTTCGAAAGCGGCGAGCGCTTTTTCGTCGCGGTTGCGCAAAGGCGCAGGCCAGTCGAACCATGCCCTGCCCTGGTGGGCCGACTTAATGCCCTCGTACAGGGCGTAGTCGGACAGCCAGGGTGATTCCTGCTGACAAAATTCCTCGAAGGCCTGGTCTTCTGCACCGTCCAGTTTCTCTTTGTATTTACGATAGGCCTTAGCAAGCAGTTTCTTTTTAAGCTGTTCTACCGGCTGGTAACTGATCTTCTTTTTAGCGCGCGACCAGTTCTTACGGATATCCTCGTCGTCGAGCAGCCCTTCCTGGTGCAGCAGTTCGGGACTAATGAGCAGCGTATTCCCGGCCATCACAGAGGTGGCGCTATAAGGCGAATAGGCCTGGTCTTCGGTAAGCGGGTTCATGGGCAGCACCTGCCAGTATTTTTGTCCCGCTCTGGCCAGAAACTGCAGGAAGTCGGCAGCAGCCGGGCCAAAATCGCCTATTCCAAACGCTGAAGGCAGCGAAGAGATGTGCATCAGGATTCCCGCGCCACGCTCAGAGGGTGGGGTTTTGGCATAAATCAGGGAAAAAGGCATATCGGCAAAGATCTCACTCAGCGGCAGCTCACGTGAGGCCTTGCCCTTGGCCGACTGCAGCAACTGCTGATACTCGCCGGGAAAAGCTTTTGGTAATACCAGGCGCGTGTCGGCCCAGTCGACCTCAAACAACTCCACAGCCCCTGTGGCTGTGATAGACACGAGGCTAACCGGAACGATGCAGATGACCCACTCCTGGTCGTACCGCCTTGCAAAGGACACCACCGAAGAGGCATACTTACCCTTCACTTCCACCGGCAGGTAGTCGCCCTCGCTAAACAGCGCCGGGTATTTGAGCCGGAGCTGCAGGAGTTTATGCAGCAACAGGAGCTTAACCTTACCGGTATGCGCCTCGCTCCAAAGCGAGGTCAAGGCCACATCGCCCGTCTCAAATTCCTGCAGGTAAGCGGAGCGCAGGGTATAGTCGACCGCCCTGCGGTTGTCCGGGTCTACCATACTGAGGTCCCAGAATTCTGTACCCTGATAGGTGTCGGGGATCCCGGGACTGCACATCTTAATGATCAGCGCCGCCAGCGAATCGGCCTGTCCGAACTCAGCTACTTTATGGAGAAATGCGGCAAAGACCGGCCAGAACACACCTTTGGTATCGAGCAGGGCCAGGATAAAGTCGCGCGTACCTTCTTCATACACCCTATCGGGCTCATCCCATTCCGAATTCCGTTTGGATTCCCTAAGTGCCTTTTCTATATATTCGAGCAGACGCCGCTGATAGTCTTCCGCCTCAGGCCCGGATACGGGGCAGGTGGCCACCAGGGTCTGGTAAATGAAATACTCGTCGTTGGCATCCGGTGCGCCGTTCTGCTTCAGCTCCGCATTCAGCTCGCGCCAGTTGCGTACCTCATCGAGCCATTCCGAACCCAGATCGGTGAGCACATTGAGCCGCGCCCGGGCATCCTCGCCCCGCTTGGTATCGTGCGTGGCCGTGGCATTCATGGCCAGGGGCCAGTCGGAGTAACGCTGGGCAATGGTGTCATGAAACTCTTCCGTGGTGATGCCGAACTGTTCAGGCGAATCGCCCACCTCATTGTTGCCGATAAAGCGGTTGTAGGTATACATCAGCGTGTCTTCCACGCCCTTGGCCATTAGCGGACCGGTAAACTGCATGAGGCGCTGATACAGCGCAATGTCTTTACGGAACAGGATCTCTTTAAGCGTTTTGATTTGCTCGTGATTATCTCCATGATCGAGTTCTTTGAACAGGTCGCCAAACACCTCAGTCTCCTCCTCCGTAAGGGGATACTGATTGCTGTAATACCTGTACACCGGGCACCTGACGAGGATTTCTGATAGGATTTCCCTGTACGCGGGCAATGCCGGATCTTGCTCCCCCTGCTCCAGATGAGCCGAAACCAACCGCGTAAGGTTATTCAGCTCGCCCTGCATATAGGCCTGCAGAAACTCGCGTTTCTTGGTATGGATCTGCGATTGTATGGAACTGTCGTGCCGCTCCAGTCCCCGATAAAAACGATTGAATTTCTTCTCTGCCTTGCGGTTGGTAAAGAGCTGATTTAATGTACCCAGGTAGTCGTAGCCCGTAGTGCCCTGGATAGGCCAGGAGACAGGCAGGAGTTCACCGGGCTCAAGGATCTTCTCGACCACAATATAGGTATCAGGTCCGAGCAGCGCTCTTAAACGCAGCAGGTACTGTTCAGGGTCGTAGAGACCATCAACATGGTCGATACGCACACCCTGGAAAATGCCCTGGTCGACCAGCTCCTTTGTAAACCTGTGATAGGCTTCGAACACTTCTTCACGCTGTATATTAAGGCATATGAGGCTGTTGACCGTAAAAAAGCGCCGGTAGTTCATCTGCTCGTTGCTTTCCTTATAGCTGCAGAGCCGGTAGTGCTGCTCCGCAGCAATATCTTCCAATGGCGCGGAGGTATCCGTATCCGGGCGCAACGGCCAGTAGCTGTCGAAATACTTAAAGAACCACTCATCCCCGCGTTCTTCTACGGAGAGTTCATTTCTTTCGATGACCTCCTCCAGGGTACCGCCCAGGAAAGGCACCATAAGCGGCTCTTTCGACAAGTCGCCCGAGATAATATCAAAATAATGCCGGTAAGTTGATGACTCGCCGTTTCTGAGTACATCCATAAGCCAGGTATTATCCTGATGAAAGCCCATGTGATTGGGCACGATGTCCTGGATCCAACCCATTTCCCGGGCTTTCAGTTTACCCGAGATGCGGACCAGCTCTTCAAGCGTGCCGATCTCCGGATTGATCTCTTCCGGATTGATGCCATCATAACCATGCATGCTGCCCGGTACGGCCTTAAAGATGGGCGAGGCGTATATGGTTTTTACACCCAGCCGGTCGAGATAAGGAATGATCTCCTCGAAATGACTGAGGCTGAACTCCTGATTGAACTGTATGCGGTAGGTGGAGACGGGATTATACATGGATGGTAGAATAAGCGATAAAAGATTGTGGTTGGAGGTCGACCGCAGCAGCATCCTCAGTTTGTTCCAGTGCTGCCGCAGGGCCAAGCCATTGCGGATCGGCTGAGTCGATAAGTTTATGCAGTTGAGCCCCGGTGTCTGGCAGCGTTACATGCTGTACCTCACCCGAAAAGTTCATCAGGCAGATCAGCACATCGTTGCTCCCCTGTGCCTTGCGGGTAAGGCGCAGGCAGGAACCGCCCGGGAGCACTTCGGCATCAACGGCCAGGCGGTCGGTATTGCGCAGCAGAGGGTGACTTTTGCGCAGGGCGATCAGCTCCTTATAAAAACGGAACATTTCGGCCTGCCCCTGCTCCCTGAGGGCGTCCCAATTGAGGCGCGAACGCTCAAAGGTCTCCTCCGCCTGCGGATCGGGCGCCTCGCCTCCGTTGTGCATGGCGGCAAACTCTTCCTTACGGCCTTTACGGACGAGCTCCACAAGGTCCGGATCGGTGTGGCTTACGAAATACAGAAAAGGATTCTTTTCGCCCCACTCCTCGCCCATAAAGAGCATAGGCAGGAAAGGTGAACACATCACCGCGGCAGCGAGCAGCTTTTGCATCTCGAAGCTGTAAAGCTCCGACGAACGCTCGCCCAGCATGCGGTTGCCCACCTGATCGTGGTTTTGAGAGAACACGATAAACTGGCTGCCATCACGGCCAGTTGCTTCCCTTCCAAAGGTTTTGCAGCGTTCCTCAGAAAACATGCCGGTGTATACGTAGGCATCGCGGTACGATTTGGCCAGGTGCTCCGCACCGTTGAAATCACAGTAGTAGCCCTGCTTAGGTTCGCCGGCGGCAACCCGCAGGGTATGGTGAAACTCGTCGACCCACTGGGCGTCCATGCCCAGGCCGTTTTCACTGAGCGGACTGATGTAACGCGGGTCGTTCAGGTCGGACTCCACAATAAGATAATGCTTTCGGCCGGTCTGCGCCATCAGCTCGTCGGTATACCTGCGTATCTCCTGCAGGATGTGCACAGCGCCAAAATCTTTAGTGGCGTGCACGGCATCCAGCCGGAGGGCGTCGATGTGGAAGTCGCGGAACCACATGAGCACGTTCTCAATGAAATAATGCCGCACACCATCGCAGCCCGAATCGTCGAAGTTGATCGCATTGCCCCAGGGCGTATGGTATTTGTCAGTAAAGAAGGGGCCAAACTGATCGAGGTAATTGCCTTCCGGTCCCAAATGGTTGTACACCACGTCGAGTACCACAGCTATGCCTTTTTCATGGCAGCGGGCGACCAGCTCCCGGAGTCCTTCGGCACCGCCATAGGCGGAATGCGCCGCAAAAGGAAACACCCCATCGTAGCCCCAGTTCCTGTTGCCCGGAAAAGCGGCGACCGGCATAAGCTCGATAGCCGTAATGCCCAGTTCCTTCAAATGGTCCAGGCGTTCGGCAATACCTTCAAAATCGCCGCGCGGGCTGAAAGTACCCGTATGCAGTTCATAGATGATATACTCCGCAAGCGGAGGGTTCTTCCATTCGCCCCCCTCCTGCCTATCCTCCAGGTTCACAGCCAGCGATGGACCGTGCACGCCTTCGGGCTGACAAACCGAGGCCGGATCGGCCAGACGATGCTGCCCGTCGGCCAGGAACCAATAAGTATCTCCCGGCCTGAGCGCGTCGGTACTCAGATGCCAATAGCCATACGACTGCGGCGTGAGCGGCAGTGTTTTATCGCCGGTTACGAGCGAAATCTCTTTTAATTTAGGTGCCCACAGGCATACCTCGGCCAGTCCTTCAGCATTAAAATGAACACCCAGGCCTCTTCGTAATACATCTATCTGTTTCATTTACCTTTTGCTTTCAATACCATGACGGTCCTGCCCCCAACCTCTACCATATCGGAGGCCTTGTAATGCCGGTCGCTCTTGCCTGGCTCACTGGTATCCAGTACAATTTGCCATTCGGCGCCATAATGCGATACAGGCAGTTTGTACTGCAGGCCTTCGTGGTGTGCGTTAAAAATGACGTAAAAACTGTCGTCGGTAATCCGCTTTCCTTCTGTATCCACGCTCCTGATGCCCTTGCCGTTCAGAAACACGGCGAGCGACTTGGCGAAGTCTTCTTTCCAGTTATGCTCCTGCATTTCATCGCCCTCGGGAAGGAACCAGGCGATGTCTTCCACACCGGAGCCTTTGATGGCTTGCCCCTGGAACCATTTACGGCGACAAAAAACAGGGTGCGATTTGCGCATCTGGATCAAGGTTCGGGTGTATTGCAGAAGGTCCTGATCTGCCCCCTTCCAGTCGAGCCAGGAAATCTCGTTATCCTGGCAGTAGGCGTTGTTGTTGCCGCCTTGCGTGCGACCAAACTCGTCGCCCGCCACCAGCATGGGCACGCCCTGCGAGAGGAACAAGGTGGCCAGGAAATTTCGCTTCTGCTGAATTCGCAGATCGTTGATCCGTTCATCGTCGGTCTCTCCCTCTACCCCATAATTGCAGGAGCGGTTATGGTCTTCACCGTCCCTATTTTCTTCGCCATTGGCTTCGTTGTGTTTTTCGTTGTAGCTAACCAGGTCGTGCAGCGTAAAGCCATCGTGCGCCGTAATAAAATTAACACTTGCTGTCGGACTGCGGTCGTTGTCCTGATACAAATCGGGACTACCGGTAAAGCGCGAGGCAAACTCGCCAAGCATACTCTCCTCGCCGCGCCAGTAGTCGCGTATGCAATCGCGGTATTTGCCGTTCCATTCGGCCCATCCCTGCGGGAAGTTGCCCACCTGATACCCCCCCTCACCTATATCCCAGGGTTCGGCAATCAGTTTCACCTGCGAGATGACGGGATCCTGGTGAATAACACTGAAGAATGATCCGAGCATATTCACTTCATTTAAGCCCCGCGCAAGCGTAGAAGCGAGGTCGAACCGGAAGCCGTCTACATGCATTTCAGATACCCAGTAACGCAGACTGTCCATCATTAAACGCAGCACGCTCGGAAAATGCGCATTCAGGGTGTTTCCCGTGCCTGTATAATCCATATAGTAGCGCTTATCGTCGGCCAGCCGGTAATACTCCGAATTGTCGATACCCTTGAAAGAAAGTGTAGGCCCCATATGGTTGCCCTCGGCGGTATGGTTGTACACCACGTCTAGAATAACCTCTATGCCCGCCTTATGCAGCGACTTCACCATATCTTTAAACTCCTTTACCTGTCCGCCCAGCGTACCCGATGAAGAATACCTTGTGTCGGGCGCAAAGAAACCTATGGTATTGTACCCCCAGTAATTGCTCAGGCCCTGTTCTATGAGGTGCCTGTCGTTGATAAACTGGTGTACCGGCATCAGTTCGATGGCGGTGATGCCTATCGACTGCAGATATTTGATCATGACCGGGTGCCCTATGGCTGAGTAAGAACCCCGGATCTCCTCCGGAATGTCGGGGTGTAACTGGGTAAGCCCTTTAACGTGTGCCTCGTAAATGATGGTCTGATGATACGGAATCCTTGGCCCGGCAACGCCTTCCCAGTCGTAATTTTGGTCGACCACCACCGATTTCGGGATAAACCTGGCACTGTCGGATGCATTGAAGCTCAGGTCATCTTTGCCCGGCTCGTAACCGAACAGCGAATCGTGCCAGTCTATGCGACCCGAAATGGCCTTGGCGTAAGGATCTATCAGCAGTTTATTGCGGTTGTAACGGTGACCGTTTTCGGGCTCATAGGGGCCGTCGACACGGTAGCCGTAACACTGTCCGGGCCCCAGGCCGGGAACGTACACATGCCATACCTGCCTGCTTTGTTCAGTAAGGGGGATGCATTGTGCAGCCTCATCGCCGGGCGTATCAAAAAGACAGAGTTCTACGCCCTTGGCATTGCCGGCAAACAGCGCAAAGTTTACGCCTTTCCCATCCCAGGTGGCACCAAGCGGATAGGGTTGTCCGGGGTACGCTCTTTTAGTCTTGCTGCTCATAAACCTTACAAAAGTCTGAGAAGATAATCCGGACGTTTACGTTTGATTAACTTTTTAACCGGGACGTTTACTTGCCCCGTGCCTTTATGTACGGTAAGCAGGGGAACTCCGGCCTTATCAAGAACCTCGGTCGTGTTACTTTTAAGTTGTTGCGCTTTCATAGAAATCAGTTGTGAGTTGTATTAACGCAGCACAAAAGTTTTTGTTTACCAGCCCGCGTGATTAACGTAGTTTTCCGCCTTGGTGCGTACTTTACAGCACTTTGTCAGCTTTTCTCCGGGTCTACCGGCTTTTGCTGCTGGTGCATATTGTGTGCAGCCGCACTATCGGACAGTACATTGCTCATGGCCACCTGTATTTTATTCTTCAGGCCCGATGTTACCTTGTCTTTCCCACTCATTAGTGCTTCATAGCCGTCCTTCGCCACATCTGCCGGATCAGACATGGCGTCTTTATCCTGAACTATCGTGCTGCTTTGCATATCGGCCTTATTGAAAAAGTCGGTATCTGTAACGCCTGGAAGTAGTGCGGTAACCGTGATGCCTGTCTCTTTCAGCTCCTCCCTGATGCCTTCCGAGAAAGAGAGCACGAAAGCCTTGGTACCATGGTAAACGGCCTGCCATGGTCCTGGAACCTTACTGGCTATAGAAGCGACGTTCAGGATCTTGCCGGCATCCTTTTGCAGCATGTCTTTGAGGAACAGTTTGGTGAGTATAACCAGGGAGGAAACGTTGAGCTCTATGATATCAAGCTCCCGCGCTAACTCGTTGTCCTGAAACAGCCCATACACACCCTGACCGGCATCGTTTACCAGTACATCTATGTGTATCCCCATGGATTTAACCTTTTCGTGTACGGCAAAGGATTCGTCGCGGTTAAACAAATCTGCCGCAATGGCGTGCACCTGCACCCCCTGCGCACGGAACTCTTCGGCTTTGCGGTCGAGCTCCTGCTGATCGCGTGATACGATGACGAGGTTGTAGCCATCGGCAGCAAACAACTTTGCCAATTCATAACCGATGCCGCTTGTAGCGCCCGTAACCAGGGCAAATTGATTTAATGTTTTCATATTCTGATAGGTAGACTGCAAAAAGAACAGTGTACATCACAGAAAAGTTTACGAAAATTACGTGGAGTTGCGATTGACCTGAGTGATCTGAAATAATAAAGGGAGTTGAAATTAATCTCCTCCCCTTATAATCATCCCTATTGTTATAACAAATATAACATGTTTATTTCAATTGCAAAAAAAATAATTATTTATTTTCGCGCGGCCCTGCCTTACAGGAGTGCGTTAATCTTTTGAAGGATAACCTCCCTGCTCAGATTTTGCTCCGCATAGTCGCGTGCATTCCTTCTGATCTTGCTGAAATCTGAGCTACAGCATCTTAGTATTGCTTTAGCCAGTGCTTCATCGTCTTGTGGCGGAACCACCAGGCCCATCTTATTTTCTTTGATCACCTTATACAGCGAAGTACCGGGATGTGTGGTTACGATGGCAAGTCCGCCTACCGACAAAATGGTATTGAGCTTAGATGGCATCACCATATCAGCCTGGTCTTCCTTGTGCAATACGAGATGGACCGTCCCGATATTGAGAAAGTTATTGAACACCCGGTTTGATTGTACCGGCAGAAAAGATACGTTGTTCAGGTCCAGTTCGGCGGCCATCCTGACCAGCCGCTCCTTGAACGGGCCGGTGCCGCAGATGATGAACTTGATATGTGGCTGGTCGCGCAGCCGCTGGGCCACCCTTAACAGGCCGTCGAGCCCCTGCTTTTCACCGATGCTCCCCGAATACACGACGAGTTCATCGGCAGAAGAGAACCCCCATCTGCGCTTCAGGTTGTCGGCATTTACAACCGGATAGTAACTTATCGTATCTACCCAGTTTGGAAACAGCGACACGGTTTTGCTTGTCTTCTGTTCCACCTTCTTCCTCATTCCTTCGGCCACCGTGCTGATATGGTCCATAGCGTTGAGCATATGCCGCTCAGCTTTTAGCAGCCAGGACAGCAACCGCCTGGAGCGTATCATACCCAGGCGCTGGGCCGACTCAATCTGAAGGTCCTGGATGTGGTAGGTTACCGGCGTACCTCTCACCATCCGGTAAAACAAGCCCAGGTAGCCAAGATGAAAAGGCGGCGCTATCACAAAGGTCATATCGTAGCGCTTCTTGAACAGCAGCCGACAAATCATCAGAAATGCAGAAAGAAAGAAGGTCAGTTCGTGCAGCGCACGCTTAAAGGCAGTTGGCCTGGAGGGGATGTACATGGGGCAGCGATACAGGGTGATGCCTTTGGACGGCCTCTCCTTCCGGTAGCTGAGCCCTGAAGTGGGCTGCTGCAGTTTCCATTGGGGGTAGTATGGATAGGCGGTAACCATCGTGACCTCATAACCCTTTTCGGCCAGCCAGGAGAGCATCTCCCCGGTGTATTTCCCTATTCCTGTAGGCTCTGGTAAACTGTTGATCCCGATGACCAGAATTCTCTTTACATTACTCATCCCTGAGGTTATTTGGATAGCGTTTTCCCCATCTTGTTCATAAAAATGCCCCGACCATGCCAGGCAGAAGGCAGCATATGGCCGATGCAAGCGCTTAGAACGTCGTTTTACCCGTTTAGTTATCTTATAGTATGCAATTGCAGTACCAATTGCTAAGTAGCTGTCCTTACGGTAAATAAATTTGAAAATCCAAAACAAAATCTGCGGCTTTAAGGTTTATACGGTAATCAAAACCTTAAAACTATGGGACTATTAAAAACAGCCTTAATTGGCGCCGCGGTATATGGCGCTATTAAATATGTAACCAAGAAAGATGAGAATGGCAGATCCATCGCAGACAATATCAAAGAAAAGGCGCCTGAATGGATGGAGAAAGCCCGGAATATGAATACGCAAATGAAAATGGGCGTATGACAAACACATCTCAAGTGATTATCCACGCGGCAAGACAGGGCAACCTGGACTTGCTTAGCGAGTTGATACGCATGGCAACAAACGTAAATGCGCGTGATGAACGGGGCCTTACCCCGCTGATCAATGCCTGTTATCATAACAAGTATGCGGCAGCAAAACTGCTTATTGATTCCGGAGCAGACGTTAATGTGGTTGACGGCGCCGGACAAACAATTTTGATGGGTGTCGCTTTAAGAGGGCATGCAGATATAGCGCAACTGCTTATTGACAGTGGTGCGCAGCTGGAACATGCCTGATCGGGACATTTAAGATCTAAGCATATGTAATCGCCCCCAGTGGGGCGATTTTTTTTTACTCTTTTTTTGTATATTTATCACGCAGCCTGTCCCAAACAGGTTGCTATAACCAAATTTAGCCTCCTAACTACCTGATGAACCATACCCGATATTGTTCTTCTCATGCTATTTCTGCGTCTGCTAAGCACGCACTATCCTGCGCTATTCAATTAACCAATATATCAAACCAAAAACTATGCTTAGAAAAAATCATCTATTTTTCCTATTGCTCATGCTTGCCGGAGCGGCAGGCTGTTCAAAAAAACAGGAGGAGCTTCCGGTTGTAGACCTAAATCTCGACAAAGCGAAGCTGGCCCTTCTTCCCAATCAAAGCGCAGAAGTAAAAATCGAGTCCGGAAATGGCGAATACACCGCCGTATCATCAAGCCCTGATGTCGCTAAGGCGACCGTATCGGGAAACACCATTACCGTTACTGCGACGACTACGGCCGACCGCGCCAATGCTGTTATTGTGGTAACAGACAAAATGTTTAAGCGCAAGAGTATCGACGTGGAAGTAGCGAAGTTGTTTGAGCTGACGCTCGACAAATCGGAGGCCGCGCTTGAAGTGGGCGTGGCAGGTAAGGACCAGATTACGCTGAGCGTGAACAGCGGGAATTATGGCTATGAGACTACTTTTATTGAAAACGCGGAGCAACTTATCCAGATAGATAAGTCGAAGCTCGAATCACACGGTAAGCTTGTGGTGAAAGCCCTGGCCGCCGGAACGGCAAAACTTAAGCTGAGCGATGCCAAAGGTAAGGAAAAGACGCTGACCTTCACGATCACTGCGCCAAACCAGGTAACGGTCGACAAAGCCAGTGTAACCTTCGAGCAGATCCAGGCAAAAACGGAGGTCAACATCACCAACGGAAACGGGGGCTATAAAATTTCTGTGGCCAACCCGGCCATCGCCCGCGTGGCGCTGAATGGCACTAAGCTTTCCATTATGGCTAAAAGCGCCGGTACCACTGCCCTGAACATTGAAGATAAGAAGGGACAGAAGACCGTAGTGAACGTAACGGTGTCGGCATCCGAAAATGCAATGAACCTGGGTACAGACTACTTTGCTTATGCCAATTTCTCCGATATCGCGGTGGTGGACCAGTCGGTGAAATCCCTCAAAAAAGCTACGTTCGAGATGACCTGTAAAATCGATAGCTATCGGGGACTGCAAACTTTCATGGGGCTGGAGGGCAACCTGATCATCCGCGGTAAGCACGACAGTCACCTGCCCACCCATCCTATACAGATTGCGGGGCTGGGCGACAAGATCATGCTGGAAAGTAAAAGGAGTTTCAATCTGAATGAGTGGATGCACATTGCTTTGGTGGTGGATTGCGACCAGGCCGATGTAAAGAATAAATACAAGCTTTACATTAATGGGGTGGAAGACGAATTGGTAGTGGTGAACCAGACCGAAACGCATACGGCGCTAGACCTGACCAGCAGCGGAGACGGCAAAAGATTCCAGATAGGCCGGGCATTTGGTCAGGATTTCAGAGCGATGCGCGGCACGGTAGCTGAAGCGCGGGTGTGGACGGTGGCACGCAGCGGTGCCGAGATAAGGGCCAACATGTGCGACGTAGGTGTTACGACACCAGCCGGCTTGCTTGCTCGATGGAAGTTTTCGTCGGGACTGGAAACAGGATTCATCCTCGACAGCAACAGCGGCAAGTATGAAACCAACCTGATTATAGCCAATGCCAAAGCAAACGGCAGCTACACGCAGGTTAAGGCACCTGCCAGCGCATTTGTAAGTAAAGGATGTCCAAACCAATAACCTCGAAACATGAAACATATATATATACTATGGGTAGCCCTTGTACTCTCGGCTACCATCCTATCCTGTAAAAAAGGCGGGGTTGCCCCGCTTCCTGAAGATAACATCGGGACTACGATCAGCCCTGTAGCGCAATTGAAAGCACAGGCGACCACCGAAGAAAATGAGCTGGCCTTGAGCTGGACAAATCCGGAAGATGAACACCTGATGAAAGTAGAGATCAGTTATAGTCCGACCGCTACACCGACGGCAGCTTCGCCTAACCCGGTACTGGTCGACGCCGCATCGGGCGCACAGGCTACACTCAAAATAAAGCTCCCTGTACATGCAAAATATACAATCAGGGCGGTAACCATCAACCGCGCCGGTGTAAGATCGGTGCCCGCCACCGTAGACGCAACGCCGTTTAAGCCCGGCACAGTGGTGGAGCCGGAGCCTGAGGATCTGGCAAACCGGTTTTTAAAGCGCACGGATACATTAATGACTTCATTGGTGGCTCACTTCCTGGAGGGTAAGTCTATGGACATGTGGACGAATAACTACCCTTATAAAGCCGGTGACTTTTGGCAGAATGCTGCGATGGCTTGGGGGCATGGCGCTGCGTTTTCTGGCTATGCAGCATTTAAGGAAGCCGCTGAAGGAAAGACTGAATATAAAACCAAAATTCAGAATTTGTATGATAACCGCTTGCTGACCAGCATTGATAAGCTGCGCAACAGAAAGAATGGCAAGGCCGAGGCTTATGCGGTATGGCCTGGCGATGGCGATGAGCGCTTTTACGATGACAACATCTGGATAGGTATCGACATGGCGGATCTGTATATGCTGACAAAAAACCAGAAGTACCTGGATCGGGCAGAGATGGTGTGGACTTTCGTGCTTGAGGGTACCGACAATGCCATGGGCGGCGGGGTGTACTGGAAAGAATATGGCGACAGCAAGAACACCTGCTCCACAGCACCAGCGGCTGTATTGGCGGCCAAACTATACGAAGCAACCAAGAAACCGGCATACCTGAACAGCGCAAAGTCCTTGTATTCCTGGGTAAAGCAACATCTGCAAGATCCTTCAGACTATCTCTACTGGGATAACGTGAAGCTATCGGACAAAAACAACCCGAATTCAACGCTATTGGTAGACAAAAGCAAGTTCAGTTACAATTCTGGTCAGCCCATGCAGGCAGCTGCATTACTGTACAACATTACGAACGAACAGCAATACCTCACGGATGCGCAGAATATTGCAAAATCGGCCTATAAGCGTTGGTTCATTCCGTTCAACTCTTATACGATCGGTCAGTCGTTCCGCATTCTTGCGCCCGACCATGTGTGGTTTCAGGCCATCATGTTCAGGGGCTTTATCGAGCTGTACAAAATCGATAAAAACCGGACATACGTTTCTGCCTATGAGAAGACGATGGAAAATGCATGGCGATCAAATGCCCGCAACCGCGGTACCAATATGATTAATGATGACTTCAGAGGCGGCACTACGCAGACCAGCTGGGAGATCTTGTTCCAGGGGGCATGTCTGGAAATGCTTGCCAGACTCGCAGCGCTGGAGCAGCAAGGTTTGTAATAAGCTTTAGTTGTCTAATCATCCGCTCTCGGAGTGGACATAAAAAAAGGTGCTTCCCGCGGGAAGCACCTTTTCTATTTATTATCTCTGCGAAAGCTTAGAAGTCTTTACAAGCTTCGATCAATAGCATTTTGTTGTATTGAGGACTCTTAGTTCCAAGGAAGTCGTTCTCTCCAACTGTAGTCGACTGATCAAGATCAGTGATTGTACGGTTGTCTATCACCTTAACCTGGTTTTTCCAGGTAGCACGGAAATCATAGCTTGAGCCAACTTTTAACAAAGTAGTTTTAAGCGTACCCGCTTCTGCAGTACCTAATAACTCAAATGCACCATTGGATTCAGCTGGCCTGTAGAACAGGTCAAAGTTAGGCACAATGATCTGACCTTTTCCAGGACAGTTTACGTTCAACAATAATGAGATGTTCTCAACCGGAGGACCTGTCGGTGCGCCCAGTACGATCTCGAAATCACCCATAGAACAAGCATCTGCAATTCCACCCTGAGCCAGTACTTGCCCTGTTGAATTGATCACGCGGTATTTCAAAGGTATTCCAGCTGGAAGTCCGTCTAACGGCTCGACCTTGCCATTGCTGATAATGATGGTCTCAACAGCAAGACGGTCGGTTTGCGTATCATTCCAGATCTCTACAGTCATCGGCTCAGTACCCATGTTCATCCATGGTGCTACAAAAGTTGCTTGAGGAATACCGCAGGTAGCTGGTCTCTCAATATAGTCACCAATGAAAAATACGGTTAAGTGGTTTGTCTGGAAATTTACAGTAGGTTTACCGTTAACCATCGCTACAGTGCCTACTCCTTCGTAAGTAAAACGTCCTGTTTCTGTCTGATAACTGAAAATAGAAAGCTGATCACCAGCTTTTACCGGAGTGCCGGTACTCTGAGGCATAAATTCAGGATCTACCTGGATAGAGACAGTGATCGGCGTACTGAATTGCTTGATCTCCACACCACCTATAAACATCCTGATGTCGGTGAAACCAGCAGGAAGGAAGAAAGCATCTCCTGTATTACCTCCAGGCAATACTACATCGTCAGCACTTAATTTCCCACCAGGGAACAATGTTAATGCAGCAGGCTCGTCAGGGTTGATATTGATGATCTGTGCAGTAAGCGTAGATCCTGTCAACGTTGTGCCGTTAGCTGCCTTAAACTGAGTACCGGCAGGGATGGTTACTGTAGTAGTTTCTTCAACTGTAGCCGAGGTAGGCGTAGTGAAGGTAAGTGGAGCAGCTGGTGTACCATTAGTAAGCGGCGCGTCAGCAATCACTACAGTCGAAGCCGGACTTGGTGCAACTGTTTTCAGCATAGTAACGTTAACGATCTGCTGGAACTGGTTGAACAAAATAGTCATCGGTATACGCTTAGGCTCGTATCCAGGTGCAGTAATTAACACATCGAAAGCCAAATCCTTGTTTGCTGTAGGTACATCTTTAGGAGTTACCCCGATAGTAACAATACCAGCAGGCGCATAAATTTTCTTAGTACCAGAGAAATCATAGATACTTGCTGCATCCTGTCCTTCAACTGTTACGTTGATATTGCTCGGTAATTCCTCACCCGTTGAGCTTTTCAGGATAAGCGTAGCTTTATATTTGATCACATCGGCATCAAATATAATGTTCATCTCGCTTGCCGGGTTCTTGCAACTGTTAAAGAGGCAAACTGCGGCAAGCAGAAAGGTAAAAATTTTCGTCAAGTTTTTCATATTGTAAATGTATTAAAGGGCAAAATTAAAATTGATCTGAAGCACCGGCATAAATCTGTAGTGCGACATGTTCTCACGGAACTGCGCTTCGTTCTCGCTGTTATAAGCAAGCATCTTGCTTCCTGTAAGTGTTACGTCAGGCTTACCCAGGTAATAGGTACCTATGGCAAAACCCACGTTAAACTTGTTTCTTGGGAAAACATGGTCAAAACCGAATCCCAGGTAAGGGGCAACATTGTTCCATTTTACAGTTCCTGTCAGCTGACCAAGATCATCGCTCGGGATCAGGATATCACCATACTTGTAGGTACCTTTATAGCTCACTACCGCATCACCTTCAGCTTTCCAGAAATACCCGGCACCTGCCGTAACCACGATTTTGCGTGAAAGGCTTGTTTCAGCAAGGAAAGGATGCCAGTCAAACATGACGTGGGCATTGCCGAAATCAACATCAAAGTCAACATTCGTAGGCTGTGTACCAACACTATAAACAAAATCTCCCTTAACAGGCAAAATACTCGCGCCACCACGTACGGCAAAAGCTGGCGTAGGTGCGTATTTCAATTCCAGACCAACACCCTGAGTGGCGATGTGTGCGCTGATGTAATATTTGCTCCGTGCAGCGCTGTCAACCGGCGTACGCATATCCTGTTCGCTGCTTTCCTGTGCCTGCACACCGAATCCTGTCAGTAATAGCAAGCCTAAACATAATGATGTAAGTTTTTCTTTCATAAGCTAATTTTTAATAGGGGTATCTTGTTAATTTTAAAGGTTACTTATTGTATAATTCACACTAATACATAAACTCCGCGCTAATATAGTCATAATCACTGCATTGTGTTGAGTTTAATGTTAACTTTTTTCCAAATTCTGTTAAATTTATCTACATATCCGCCTCAAACGCATCAATAAGCATTTTTATGTCCTGCAAAAACCTGCCAGACGGTTAAAAACGCAATTTTCAAATCCAAAAGCATAGACCAGTTCTCCAAATACCATATATCGGCCGACACCCTGGCTTCCATAGAGCCTTCTTCAGACGTTTCACCCCTGAATCCGGTAACTTGAGCCCAGCCCGTAATCCCCGGCATAATAAAATGCCTGACCATAAATCGGTCTATCATTTCCGAGTAAGCATCCGTATGCTGCAGCATGTGCGGCCGGGGTCCAACCACAGACATATGTCCGACAAACACATTGAAAAACTGTGGCAGTTCATCTAAGCTCGTCCTTCGCATAAAAGCTCCCAAGCGGGTTATCCTGTGATCACCTTTCACCGCCTGACGCTTGTCGCTGTCTTCATTTACCCGCATACTCCTGAATTTCAAACAGAAGAACGGCAGATTGTCTTTTCCTGAACGCAGCTGTTTAAAAAAAACAGGCCCTTTCGAATCAAGTTTAATCAATAAAGCCAGCAAAGGAACAGCCCAACTAAGTATAAACACAATAACTAAGGATGAAAACACGATATCAAACACGCGCTTAGCCATTTTGTTTTGCATTAATTCAAGTGGCTCCTGCCTTGGGCTTATCACAGGAAAATGGCCCAGCATACGCACATTAACGTTCTTGTGAAAATGATCCTTAACGTCGGGCACAAGCCTGAACCGGATCATCTCCCTGTCTGCCGCAAGCATCAGTGCTTTTATCTTACTCTGGGCCCGATCTGGCAAGGCACAGTAGATCTCCTTAATACCATTTTCTTTGGCGTAGGCTATGCAGTCGTTAACCCCGCCCAGCACCCTAACGTCGCCTGCCTGGAGGTTCGGTTTATCATCAAAAAAACCCATCACCCTTAGTCCAAGGTTTTTCCGGCTTTCCATAACCTTCTCCAGTTCCACCCCAACGGGTCCCGCTCCTACAATAATTACCTTAGTGTTTTCTACCAGCGTATCGCGATGCGCCTTCCGGAAAAGAAGAAAAGCGATCTTCCCCATCACCAGGGCCGGTGCAAAGATCAATGCTGCATAAACAATCTCTTTCCGGTCAAGATCAAACTCCTTCACGTAAAAAGACAGGCAACTTACGCCCAAACCAAAGAGAAACAGGGTAATTATCGTCTGCTTAATGGTTGGAATCGCCTCTTTAGACACCGCATGCCTGTATAGTCCCGTTACCCGGGTCAGATACATCCATAATAGGTTTATCACCACCATATGCATCGTGTTCAGCGGCTTAAGTGCGTCCAGATCAAGAAGAAAATAAACCAGGTAAGCAGACGCATTAAGCAGGACAAGGTCCAGAAACACACCGATGATCTTATAAATAAAGGTATACTTATCTGCTATAGACGAGCTAAAACTTAGATGATCTATCTTACTTGCCGGTGGTGATAGTACCAGCGAAGCTGCGGAAGACCAGGTATAAGAAGAAGAGCTCACAATAAAAAACTACTTTATTCGTTATCAAATGTTTAAGATGGCAAACTTAACCAAATTAATCCGATAAACAAAACTTCCGGAAGTGTTAATATGCGTTCTCCTCTCCCTTGAGCATATTAATCACCGTCATAAAAACAATCTTCACGTCGAGCATACCTGTCCAGTTTTCCAGGTACCAGATATCAAACTCCACGCGTTTACGCATGGCGTCATCTTCCTTCGTTTCACCGCGGTACCCGTTTACCTGCGCCCAGCCTGTGATGCCAGGTTTAGTAAAATGGCGGACCATGAATTGGCCTATAATTGCTTTGTACGCTTCTGTATGGCTCAGCATATGCGGGCGTGGACCAACTACACTCATACTTCCATAAAACACATTGAAAAACTGAGGCAATTCATCCAGGCTTGTTTTGCGCAGGAAACGTCCAATTGGAGTGATCCGATCATCGTCTTTCGTAGCCTGCTTCTTGTCGCTGTCTTTATTTACCTTCATGCTCCGAAACTTGTAACACCAGAACGGTTCATCGTTCCGGCCACTGCGCAATTGCTTAAAGAGCACCGGGCCTGGACTCTGCAGTTTAATCAGTATTGCGATAATCGGATAAAGCCAGCTCATGATAAACACAATAACGAGTCCGCTAAAAATAACATCAAAAGCCCGCTTCTTAAAACGGTTGCCCATAATTTCCAGCGGCTCGTTGCGCAAGGTAATCACAGGGAACTCACCACCCATATAATTGATCGTATAGGGGGCGGCTAGGGTACCTGCAATGTCGGGGATAAACTTTAAACGCAGACATTGCTTATCAGCCTCGCGCACCAGATTATGAATATGCGACATCCGGTCGGGCGGCACTGCAACATAAAGATCCTGCACGCCATTTGCCGCAGCCTGTTCCATCTCGCTAACCACATCCTCAGAGAGCATTCCCGTTTTATAGTTAAATCCACTGCTCGTATTGCCCACAAATCCGTAAAAATCAAAGTTCTTTCTTGCTTTGAGATATTCCGCCAAACGCTGGCCTGTGGGATTCAAACCCATTACCGCAACTTTTTTCGTGACCTTATACTTGTTAATCAGCAAGAACTGCAGTGCCGTGCCTATAAAGCGGTTAAGTATGAAGGAAAGTCCGAGCAGGATATAAAATACCACGATAAAAGTCCGGGAAAATTCCGCGTCTTTCTGGAACATCAGGTATAACGAAAACAAGATAAAGTGCATCAGTACACTGCGCCAGGTACCCCGGTATATCCTTTCCAGTTTACGGGCGCCATATTCGGTGTAGAGTCCAAAAAGCGTCGCATTGAAAAGCCAGATCAAATTGCAGACAACCACATAATGCTTCAAAAGCTCAATCCAGACGTCCTTTCCCAGCAAATTTGTCACATAATAAGCGACGAAATACACCAGGTTGAGCATTAATAAATCAGTGACCGCGAGGATGTAACGTAGAAGATAAAGATACCGTGTCTGCATGTAGCGAATAAAAAATTAAATAAAATAGCTTATCTCATTTATTTTTTTCTGGTTCACAACAAAATTACAAATTTATACCGGCATTTTCAGAATTATTTTCTAGTCGCAATATTATGATATGCTATATTTTTCATGAAAAAATCGTTAATTTTAATTTTGCTAATACGTTTTATTTGTATTTAATGTAATTTTACAACCAGATCATCGAAAGATGTGATTTTTCCTCCCTGTTCGAACAAATTTTACCAAACAATCTTTAATATAACCCTACTGAACATGGAAAAGCATCCAGAACCAACATGGCTGAGTGAGGCCAGGGTATACGCCAAATGCCCAAGATGCAAAACCGGAGACCTCGACACCAGAATTCCCCGTGGATTTTTAGTTAAGCGTCTGCTCGGCCATAGCTTTAAACGCTACAAGTGCAACAACTGTGGCGCAAAAATATATGTAAGGGCATAAAAAAGCCCGCATCAAAGCGGGCTGAGAATCTTGCATTAAGCCCAGAGGTTCTCCGGATATACGCCGTCGTTGACCAGCTTTTGCAGTTCCCCGCGCACCACCGCGGCATCTTCCTTAAAAGTCACACCAAACCATTTGGCCGGTGTAGGAATCATTTTAAGTTCAGCTTTCCCCGCCTTGATACACAGGTCGGCAACTTCCGGAATTAAAAATTCCGCTTTCAAATCAGTTTCGAGATGCTTATCCAGGAACTTGCTGTATTCGCCCTCACTCCAGTTTACAAATTCTGGCGTAAAACAAAAGAAATTCATGCTTACCTTCGTATCCAGCGGCAATTCCTTTTCTGAGTCGCCTTCTTTCGTAATAGCCTTGCCATCTACCTTGTAGATCTCCTTACGCTCAATAATTCCGCTTACATTACCTTCAGCATTCACGCTGATCTCTCCGCGGGTAACTGATCCATTGTCGCTCAAAGTATTCTTTAATAAATATCCCATGCTGGCGTACTTGCCGTCTGTCGCCTGGCTAGTAAGGAAATCATAAGCCAACTTGAAGGACTCATACCCGTAAAAATCATCCGCGTTGATTACCGCAAAAGGACCATCTACCACATCCTTTGTGCATAGCAGCGCATGCTGTGTGCCGAAAGGCTTCACCCGCTCAGCGGGAATAGTTCTACCGCCGCTAAATTTATCGGGCGACTGATACACATAGTCCAATTCAATTTTACCAGACAGCTTCGGCTCAATAGCGGCCTTGAAAGCCTCGGCAAATTCTTCACGAATAATAAAGATCACCTTACCAAACCCTGCTTTAATCGCATCATAAATAGAGTACTCCATAATCGTTTCGCCCGAAGGGCCAAATGATTCTGTTTGTTTGTTACCACCATAACGGCTGGCCATACCGGCCGCCAGAATTACAAGAGCAGGTTTCATTTCAGACATAGTTGTAAATTATTATTTAAAATTATTTGCATTTATCAAATCAAATATCAAAATTCACGATCAATTAGGGATACCTAAACAATAACAGCAAAACAATGTTATTGTTATAATCAACTTAACCAAATATTATGAACGTCGAAATAATCATCTGCACATTAGCGTTTCTTTACGTCCTGGTCTGGCTATGGCTATGGTTTCAAATGAAAAAAGCTGTCACCACCGAGGATTAAAAAAAATGGCCTTAGAGATTACGCTCCAAAGCCAAATATATCATTATTAACTACACCGTCCTACTAGTTACAATTTGGTAACTTAAATTGTGCTAAAACGTTAACAGTGTTTGTGGATTGAACATAGGTTGCGGTACCGCTTACTGTACCCGGAAAGGTAAAGTTTTCCTTTCTGAACATAATCTCAGCGGTTTTCCAGTTGTTACCGTATTGCGCCTCTACCACATATTCGGTGTTGTTTTTGAGTATCAGATCAAGTTTTCCATTAACAACATACACTACCGAGCTTTGTGTTGAACCTTTCTCCCTGATTCTCGCCCAGGAGCTAACGTTTTCGTTAACCGGTTTATTCGGACAAGTACCCTGAAGTACCATCTTCACGTTGACCAAATCGATGTTGGTCGCCGGCGGAATATCTAATACAATCGAACCGGTAGCACAGGAAGGCATGAAAGGTGTTACGAGGTAACGAGTCCGAAGCGTCTCGTCAAAGATCTGAAACCTAACGTTCTCGTTAGGGATACGGACGGTCCATTGATTGGAGCCGGAAACATATGCGTATGAACCGGTAGTATAGCCACGTTCCGACTCGATATACACCACATAATTTGCACCTACTCTTCCAGGTGCATTGACTGTTATTTGGAACGGTTTATCACAGAATGACGAAGTCCAGTCAAAGTTCCAAAAAGAAAGGTGACTTGCCGTAAACGATGCGGATAAATTACCTCTCCCGTCATCCGCAATCGTTGCGGATGACTCGAATTTCCACTGCCCGGTTTTATCGTCAAGGCTCCAAACAGGTAGCTTGTCGCCTGCCTTAACAGGCTGCCCTGTCTCAGGATTGGTCACATTATTACTCACATCCATCTTAATCTCAAGGGGCTTCGAGAAGTTTTTCACCTCTACTCCGCCCGCATACATATCCATCGCAATAAAACCCGCCGTAATAAATGCAACACCGCCAGGTATTGGCTGACCGTTCTCACCCGTGATGTTCGTTACATTAAATCCGCCTGGAAATGCGGTTAGAGATTCCGTTGATTCGGTCCCGTATTGTACAATGCGAGTCTCCAACTGAGCGGCTACTATCTTGTTTCCCTGAGCATCAAGAAATTCCGTTCCGGCAGGTATCACAATAGATGCCTGTTCGCTCATACCCGCATTAGCAGGTGTCTCAATGGTAATAGGAGCAGTTGGAACACCTCCCTGCAACGGAAATTCTTCCACTAGCGCAGTAGTTCCAGGAACAGGGTTGGCATATTCAATCACCGGAACAACCACCGACTGCGGTTCATCTGCAGTAATACGGAAAGTATGCGTTGCCGGCGTAAATCCAGGAACTTCCGCGGCTACGGTAAAGACGATAGGATCCGACTCAGAAGGCATTACACCTTTCTTCAAGGCCAGGAAAATACGACCTTCCGAAGCATTAAAAGTCGTTTTATTATCGGAGGTTACTACCTTATCAGCATCCGGGCCACCAATGGTTACCGGAAAATTGTTAGGCTGGTTTGCCGCACCATCTACAGCGTTCACAAACTGAACAGCCGTGGGAGCCTTAAGTACATTGGTATTTATGTTAATGGTTACACCCTCACCAGGGTTTTTACAAGCATACAGCACTACGCCAGCCGACAGCAATGCGAACAGTATCAGAAGAATATCTTTAGTTTTCATAGCAGGTTATTTTGAGAATTTAAAGGTCAGATTAAGTTGCAGTACCGGAAGCCACCTGTAGTCTTTCATGTTGCGTTCCAATATCGGTCCGTTGTGGCCATTATCTGCAAGGTACTCCGTGCCCACCATGGTCACGCTTGGAGCAGAAAGATAATAAGTTCCCAAATCAACGTTCACGTTGAACCGACCTTGAGGAATACCTCTGCCGAAGCCTAGTCCGAAGTAAGGCGCAAATTCTTTATAAGTCGCCGTAGTCGTTAATTTGCCTATTTCCTCAGGTTCAAGCGTAATACCATCCTGGGTCACAGACTCATTAGGTATCGTTTCCATCGTCGCCTCCGCCTTAAAGAAGTAGCCGGCACCTGCGTTGATCCGCAGCCAGCTAATCGGACTGAATTCTGCCCACAAATGCATGTTGGAAGCCTCTGCTTTCAAGGTGTTATCAGAAGATAAATTGTCAAAGCTGATACCTTTTTCAATTTTTACTGATCCGAAAGAAGCACCCAGGCGGGCAGAAAGGTTAGGCAAGAAAGCGTAACGGGCTGCTACGCCGAATCCCTGTGTACCAGCGTGGGCCTGTACGGCAGCGTTTTCCAATGAGAACTTAAAGCCAGAAGCAGATTTAGCAGAATCGGCAGGCGCGTCCTGAGCCCAAACTGCAACAACACTCATGCACAAAACAAGGAACGAGAGTAAGCGTCTTTTCATAATTTGATATTTTTTTCCGCAAAAATCCTGAAAATGCATCAAAAACCAAAGAAAACATGCCTTTTGAGCGCAAAATCCCTGTAAACGGGTATTATGCAGGAAACAAAATAGTTTTAGCAAGACATTTTTGCTGAACGATCACAATATCATCTACATGTATTCATTAAAGTGCTGGAAAATTACCTAAATTCGCTACACATAAACAAAGCTCTTGACTATTGAAAGTACTTCATACCCAAACCGAACAGCACCTTATCCGAAACAGTATAGCAGAGATAGCAGCTATCGCACACAAGCTGCCCGGCGTTGTCGTCATTCACGATCTGGCCGACTGGAGTGTAGCATGGGTATCAGAGCGCGGGCTGAAGGAGCTTGGCGCGTCACTCGAGGAAATAACCGCACTCAGCTCAGAACAATATCATCAGCGATATTTCAATCCGGAGGACTCGAGCGACTATGTTCCTAAAATATCCGCGCTCATGGAAAGCAATATAACAGACCAAACCTGCGCCTATTTTCAACAGGTTCGCCTTGCTGGCGAACCGGATTTTACATGGCACATGGCCAGCACCATGGTATTGCTCCGTAACGATCAGGGAAAACCATTGCTCACCATCACCATGGCCTTCCCTATGGATTCCATGCATCACATGGCCACAAAAGCCGAGCGCCTGATGGAAGAAAACAACTTCCTGCGCAGCAACTACAAGACCTTTGCTACCCTTAGCGAACGAGAAAAGGAAATCCTGCAATACATGGCACGGGGCTACTCCGCCATCCAAACTGCCGATTCCCTTTTTATTTCTAAACAAACCGTGGAAACACACCGGAAAAACATCCGCAAAAAACTAAACGCACAATCCAGTTACGAGCTTACCATGTATGCCCGGGCTTTTGATCTCATATAAATGAAAAAGACCCAATGTTGCGATCTGCAGCGCTGCTTTATGTGCCAATGTACGATGAAGGAATGGCAACCCGCTATCGCGGCACACAAGAAAAACTTCGTGGTCAAAAAGAACGAAGTTATCTTCCGAGAAGGCGATCCGGTGACCGGCATTTACTTTGTTTATACGGGCAATGTAAAAGTGCATAAGCATTGGGGCGACAAAGAACTTATCATCCGTTTTGCCAACAACGGGAAAATCCTGGGTCACCGCGGTCTGGGCACTGCCGATGCCACTTACCCTATATCGGCCACTGCACTCGAAGAAACCAAACTCTGCTTTATCCCGGCCGAGTTCTTCATCAGTACGTTAAAAGTCAATCACGATTTCGCGTTCAAGCTGATGATGTTCTATGCCGCCGAATTAGAAGAATCGGAAAAGAAAATGCGGAACCTGGCACTTATGCCCGTAAAAGGCAGGCTTGCCGTCGCTTTGCTCCAGCTTAAAGAACAATTCGGGCTCGATGAAAACCAGTGCATTGCGGTAGATATGAGCAGACAGGATCTCGCGGCCTTCGCAGGGGCAACTTATGAGACCGTATTCCGCACCATGAACGAAATGATCCAGGAAAACCTCATCAGCCTTTCAGGCAAACGCATTGCGATCTCTTCCGAAGCAACGCTGACTGCGCTAATCACTTCTTAAAACTTATATCCCAAACCAATCCCGGCGTTCCATTTACCATTGGCAGTGGCTGTCTTTGGATTATATAAGAAGGGAACCTGCAGGGCAATATGCTTATATATCAGCGTAGCCCCGAAGCCAAGAGAAGGTATCACACTTGCATTTCGTGTTGCATTTGCCGGGGCATTGTCCTTTTTGATTTTTAGGCTGGGCAGCATTCCGGCTAAAAAGCTAAAAGGCCTATGCGTAACCTTAATGGCCGGACCAGTAAAATTAACCGTGGCACCACGGTCGATATAACCCACCGCCACTACACCCTCAAACAGGCTCGCCCGCACCGTTGTGCTTTGTGCTTTCAGGGAAAAACAAGACATGCAAACAACCAGGCCGCCAATTACAGCAACTAAAAAAGTAACTCTCCACATAAACATTAAATAGAATTGGTAAGCACCTGTTCCTTGCTCTTTCCGTAAGTATAATAAATCGCAGCACCGGTGAACAGCAGTCCGCCTACGATATTTCCAGCCGTCACAATCAGTTGATTATACAACCACCAGTCGCCCACCGTAACCTTAGCGCCAAACATCATGCCCACGGGGATCACGAACATATTGACTACCGCATGCTCATACCCGAGTGCAAAAAAGATAAAGATCGGAATACCCGCAGCGAGGATTTTACCTACGGTCGATTTAGAAGTCATCGCCATCACCACACCCATACACACCATCCAGTTGCATAAAATAGCCTTCACAAAAGCCCCGAAGAGACCCGCACCACCATGCGCCGCATAGCCAATGGTCTTTTTCTCAGCGGCCGTCACCAGCATCAGTTCAATATTGCCCAGCAGCGTCGCCGTACCCATTTCAGAAGAAGCACTCCAAAACAGAAAAGCGAAGAGTAAACTACCGATCAGGTTACCGATGAACACCCAGAACAAATTCATGATCATCACAGTAGCCGATATCTTCTTCTCCAGCCAGGCCAGTGGCACCAGCGAAAAACTACCCGTTACCAGCTCAAGTCCGAGCAGCACAATAATCACAAAGCCCACCGGAAAAACCAGGGCCCCTGCCATACTCAATTTCGTTTGCGAGGCAGCCAGGTAAGCCAACGTTACAGAGATGCCCAGCAAGGCGCCCGACATCGCACCGCGGATCAGGAGATCCTTAACCGTTAACGCAGATTTAGCAAGTGCCGAACTCATCATCGTTCCGGCCACTTCTTTAGGAGATACATAATCCATCGTCTTAATTGCTAGCGGTTAAACCAATATATACCGTACCATCCTCCACCTTAACAGGATAAGTCTTCAAGCTTCCGCACGACTCCGCACTTAAGCATTCACCCGTACTCAGCGAAAAAGTCTTCTTATGAAAGGGACAGGCCACCTTAGGTTCGTCGGTAGCCGTACCAATCATCCCCCGGCTCAAGGCCATCTGCCGGCGGTGCGGACATTCATTCTGCGTGGCATACCACTCATTTCTGCGTTTAAAATAAAACAAGGCGATTTGCTCCTCCTCATGCTTCACACACACACCTCCATCTTCAGCGGCATCCTCAATACGGCAGGCTGCCAGCCAGTTTGTGTTTAGTTCCATATTCATTGGGTTTAAAAGTTTATTGCTTTATCCATTCCGCGGCCTTCTTCTGCCCGCGCATTTCCTCAAATCTTATCGATGGATCTTTAGCCACCGGGTCGTTCACAAAATAGCGGAAGCGCTTCCTGATCTCCGGATTCTCGATGGCCTCCTTCCATTCACAGGTATAATTTTTTATCAAAGCGTCCATTTCCCCTTCCCATTGTCCGGCCATACCCAGGCTATCATTTACGATCACATTGCGCAGGTAATCGATACCACCCTCCATCTTGTTCAGCCAGGTTGCCGTCCGCGTCAGCGGATCAGCCGTGCGAATGTAAAACATCAGAAAACGGTCGATATACCGGATACAGGTCTCACTATCCAGATCGCTCGCCAGCAATAAGGCATGCTGAGGCTTGCTGCCACCATTGCCGCACACATACAAGTTCCAGCCCTTTTCGGTAGCTATAATTCCAAAATCCTTGCTTTGCGCCTCAGCGCACTCGCGGATGCAGCCGCTTACGGCCGACTTAAACTTGTGCGGCGCACGAATACCCCGGTAACGCTCCTCTATCCGGATCGCAAAGCTCACACTATCGTGCAAACCAAAGCGGCACCAGGTACTTCCCACACAGCTTTTCACCGTGCGCAGGCCCTTACCATAAGCATGTCCGCTTTCAAACCCCGCAGCAATCAATTCCGACCAGATCAGCGGCAGATCGTTCAGATAAGCGCCAAACATATCAATACGCTGCCCGCCCGTAATCTTTGTATACAGATTATATTTCTTGGCCACACCGGCAATCACCATCAGCTTATCCGGCGTAATTTCACCCCCCGGAATCCGTGGCACCACCGAATACGAACCACCCTTCTGAATGTTTGCCAGAAAACGGTCGTTACTGTCCTGCGCCACGTCGTTACCCTTCTTCAGGATCATCTCGTTCCACAAACTCGCCAGCAGCGATACTACCAGCGGCTTGCACACCTCGCAGCCATCGCCCTTACCCAGCGCATCAAGCACCTCATTAAAACTCTTTAGCTCATGAATATGGATCAGGTCGAATAACTCCTGTCTGCTATAGGCGAAGTGCTCACAAATCACATTTCTGATGTACTTACCGTTCAACTTAAGCGTATGCAGCATCAAATCTTTCATCATAGGCACACAGCCACCGCAGCCAGTACCCGCCTTCGTACACGATTTTAAAGCATCCACCGTTTCACAACCACCCTCGGAAACAGCTCCGCATATCTGCCCCTTGGTTACCCCCTCACAACTGCAGATTACGGCACTGTCGGGCAAACCGGCCAAACCAGCCCCGGCAGCTTCCTGTCCGCCACGGGCGCCCAGCACCAGATCCTCCGGATCAGGCGGCAAAACAATCCTGTTATTGACCGTTTGCAGCAGCATATTATACGCTGCCGCATCACCGATCAAAATACCGCCAAGGAGGTATTGCCCGTCATTACTGATATTAATCCTTTTATAAACACCCTTGTGCCTATTCTCAAAAACAATCGTCCGGCAATGCGGTTCCGATACCAGGTTATCACCAAAACTTGCCACATCCACACCAATAAGCTTCAGCTTAGTACTCATGTCAAACCCGCTAAAGCGCTTCTGCGCGCCGCATAAATTGGCAGCCACCACCTCAGCCATCTCATAACCCGGCGCTACCAGACCGTAAATCATCTGTGCATGCAAAGCACACTCACCAATCGCAAAAATCGACGGATCGCTGGTTTGAAGCCTGTCATCTACCACAATACCACCGCGACTGCTCACCTCAAGTCCGCACAGCCTGGCCAGTTCATCCCGCGGCCTTATGCCTGCCGAGATCACCAGCATATCCGTCTCCAGCACACTATCGTCAGTAAAACGCAAAGCAGAGATGTGGTCGCCACCTTCAATAAGCGAAGTATTCTTATTCAAATAAATATCCAGCCCAAGGCTTTCCAGTTTAGCCTGTAGGATCGCACTGCCCTGCTGATCGATCTGCCTCGGCATCAGCCTGGACGCAAATTCCACAATACCCGTTTGCGGAACACCCAGATCCATCAATGCTTTCGCAGCCTCCAAACCCAGCAAACCACCTCCCAGCACCATCGCACTTTTGGCGCCAACGGCATAATCCCTGATCATGTCCAGATCCTCTATGGTGCGATAGACAAATACCCCTTGCTTCTCCACCCCCGGTATATCCGGCACAAAAGCCGCAGAACCCGTCGCCATAACCAGGTAATCATATTCTACCCTAAGGCCCCGATGCGAATGCACCGTTTTCTCCCGGGTATTGATTTCCTTGACCGGATCACCCAGGTGCAAAGTAATTTCGCGCTCCCTATACCAGTCATATGAAGCAAGTGCGAGGTCATCCGCACCCTTTCCACTAAAGTATTCACTCAAATGCACCCTATCATAGGCGATTTTAGGCTCTTCTCCGAACACAGTTATGGAAAATTCGTCAGATCGGTCAGTAATTTTCTCACAAAACTTATGTCCGACCATCCCATTTCCAATTATTACGAGTTTTTTCGAGCACATAACGGATATTTTTTAATGTTTTCTAAATAAACATGATTTACATCATCCAAATCTAGCATATTACATCACAAAAATCCAAATTTTTATGATTTTAATTATTTAATTGTTTAAAAACACAAGAATTTTATTGCAATTTTGAACAGCACATCAGTTATTTATAAGAATATCATGAAAAAAATAGAGGATTTTGGATTATTTATAGTAGGAGGAGGTCCTGGAGACCCGGATTTGTTGACAATTAAAGCATTTAAGGTGCTCCAGCGTGCAGAAGTCATACTTTACGACAACCTAATCAATAAAAAACTACTGGAAATCGCAAATCCGCTATGCAAAATTGTATATGTAGGCAAAAAACCTTACGAAAAATGCACATCTCAGGAAGAAATCCACGAGTTAATTAAACATTATACCCAAAACCACAGTGTAGTCGTGCGATTAAAGGGCGGCGATCCGTTTATTTTCGGTCGCGGGTTCGAAGAATTGCTTTTCGCAGAAGCTAACGGCATCCCGGCACACTATATACCGGGCATTAGTACCATGCAGGCCACAGGCTTCAGCGGCATTCCGCTAACGCATCGCGGTGTAAGCGAGAGTATCTGGGCCATTACCGGAACCAAGAAAGACGGAAGCTTGTCGAAAGACCTCACCTGCGCCATTCACAGTCGCGCCACGGTCGTTATCTATATGGGCATGAAAAAACTGGCGGAAATCGCGCAAACGTATATCGCCGCCGATGCGGGCAACACACCAGCGGCGATCATACAACATGCCACCCTGCCACAGCAGAAAAAAGTGACCTGCGAAGTAAAAGACATTGAGTCGGCAGCCCAAAGCGCCGGCTTGCACTATCCCGCCATCATCGTTATCGGAAACGTCTGCGCCATCTGACGAATCAGAAACCAAATATTTCTTTCAATTTAGCGTCGAGCTCATCGGGCTTGCCTCCATACCGCCCTATCTCATTTCCGTTCTTATCGAGCAGTATCTTAGTCGGAAACGACCCTATGCCGAAAGCCTTAACCGCATCAAACGTGCTTTCGTTCTCATTGTTCAACAAATGAATCCACTCAATCTTGTCTTCAGCAACAGCTTTGCGCCACTTCTGCTGAATCACCTCAGGTGCCGCAGGAGCTTCCTTCGCGATGCCAACAATTTCAAAACCCCTGTCTTTGTATTTAGCGTACAGTTCCTTTAGGTGAGGATGGCCAAAACGGCAAGGCAAACACCAACTGCCCCAAAAATCGATTAACATATATTTTTCTTTCAAGCCTTGTGCGCCCCATACTTTACCATTCATATCTGGCTTCGAAAGCAGCGCACTCACATTTCTATTGAAACCAGCTCTACCCGCAGCACTTACTGCGTCAAATTGCCGTTCAAAACCAGACACATCAGAAAAATCCTTTATCACCGCAGGGCGCATGGGCTTTGGCACCGCCCCAATCTCAAAAGCCTTCGCCACTACAGCAGCAATTTCCTTGGGCGACTCCTTACGCAGAGCTTCCGCATATCGATAAAACAATTGCTTGCGAGGCTCTAAATCAGGCTTTGCAAGTCTTTCCCACACATCAGAAGGGAAGAAGCCGCCGCTAAACTGATAATAAGGCCTCAGATAGTGGATCACTTCTACTTCTGAGCCCTCAGGCAGAATGCTTACAAGAACTTTCACCGCGTAGTCATAATTAAAAAAATTCTCCGTCTTCAAAGTCCCATCCGGTAAAAAGAAAGCATCCAGCTTTGGCCGCAGCATTCGCAACCCGCGCTCAACATTACCTGCTGTCGCATAAGCAGCAGCCGAAAGCCTCACCGCCTCTTCCCTTGTCCGATCGTTGCGGATCATTCCGATGCGTGCATCTGAGGCAGTCGTATCATTATTTGCCGCATACCCCACAGCCAGATCTTTAAGTATCCCGTCACGGTACACCGCAAAGAATTTCTCCTGTCCCGCTGCACTATTAAAAAAGTCACAAAAAAGCACATCTTTTTTCCTGACGTCTTTTTCCGCACTTATCCGCGCCTGCACGCTATCTATGACCTCGTAATTACGCTTTAACTTAGAAGCCTGCTGCTCCGGTGTCAATTTACCTGCGTCAGTTTGCGCGTGTAAGCAAAATGGCAGCGCAATCACCACGACGAACATAATCTTTGTAATCACCATAACTGAGCATTTAAAAAGGCGCGCCAAATGGCGCGCCCGAACGTTAATAACCATCTCTTTGATCAATATTAGGATTGAATTGTCTCTCACGTTCCGGAACAGGGAAATATGCGTCAGTTGCGGATATACCCGGTTTGCGCTCTCCAAAAAACGCAACAATACCGGCGGCTGAACGCTTGGCGTCAAACCAGCGGTGCCCAAACTCGGCAAAAAGCTCACGCAGCCGCTCGTCATAAATCAGTTCAACCAGGGCCTCTTTATCAATGGTCGGGTTTGAAAAGCCGATCGTTTTAAAAGGATTCGATGCGTTGGCACCATCATTATTAGCTACAGCGCCTGCCCTAACCCTAACAGCGTCTACATCCGCAATAGCACCTGGCAAATTATCTCTCATAGAACGTGCCTCGGCCCGGATCAAATAAAGCTCTGCAAGGCGAATAAACATCACTGATTCCGCCTTCGCACCAGTCTGCGTATTGGAGTACGTTTTGAACTTATACGGAGCCACAGTTGCGGGTGCGCCAAAGGTCTTTGTCCATTTCACCCGGCGCTGATCGGTCGCCTCAAATTTCGATAACATATAAGGCGACAAATGGAACTGAGCGTTCGAAGTTGCCTGCCCCTGCACCGTACCAGCTTCTGTGGTGTAAATGTTCGAACCTGCATTATTCAACGCCCAAACCGCCTCTTTAGAAGTAGCTAAAAATACGTTGTCGAGAGCCTCCAGAGTAAAAATACCATTTTGTGAAATTACGGTGGTCGCAGCTTCTTCTGCCGCAGCCCAGTTTCGCTGATACAAATAGACCCGGGCAAGCAGCGCAGTGGCAGACCACTTCGTCGGTCGATACCGAAATCCTGGAGCAGTACTGTTTCCCACAAGATTTTGCTGTGCATAAAGAAGGTCGGCCTCAACCTGCTTGAGAACTTCTTCCGGAGAAGACACGCGTAGCAAGGCATTTTTTGTATAATCAGAGGTTAGTGTAAGCGGCACATCGCCGTAAATATTGGTCAGATAGAAAAATGCCAAGGCCCTTAACAGTCTCGCTTCTCCCATAATACTCTGCCGGACAAGCGGACTCAAGCCGGTCGAAGCCTCCGCGTTTTCATAAACCATGTTTGCCTGAAGTACATAATTGTAATACGTAGCCCACAAGCCAGAAACAATACCAAGTGTTGGAGAAAGGTTATTTTCTAGCAGTACCCGCTGATCGTCACTATAACTTCCCCGCACCAACTCGTCGGAAAGCAGACCCAGGTTACCGCTTAGCCCTCCCTGGAAGGGTGTATTGCTAAAGATTGCCACCATGCTGGCGTAGACGCCGCGCACCCCCGCCTGAGCGAGGTCATCCGTATTGTAAACTGCGTTGTTGGTAAATTTTCCCATCGGTATATCTACTTCCACTGCCTTTTCACAACCACTTGCGCCGAGCAACAGGATAAACGGATATATAAAGTTTATTTTTTTCATGTGATTAATTTTGAGATGTTAAAGACTAACCTGCAATCCAGCCAAATAAGTTCGCAAGGGCGACAAGCGGCTGATGAAAACAGTTTGTGGGTCTACGCTGCTGAACGGTGAAAAAGTGAACAGGTTCTGGCCTTGCAAGTAAATGCCGGCTGATTTTAGGCCAATTGACTTTGCAAAGGCTGGCGACAAATTATAACTCAGATTAACCGTTCGCACCCGCATATAGAACACATTGTTATAAATCGCATCCGTGGAGCGGGCTGCACGCTGACCAACAAGTGCGTTAGACGCAGGAATTATCGTAGTATACTTTTGAACATCCGTAATTTGTCCTTCGTATTGCCAGCGCTTCAATGCGTTTTCAGGAACGTTGTACATATCGCCCATCGGTGCTCCGGTACCTCTCGGATCCAGGGCCATCATCCAGTTTCTGGTCCACTGCTTATTAAAATTCAAAAATACGCTAAACCCAAAGTTCTTGTACTGAAAATCATTCTGTAAACCACCGTAATAGGCCGGCTCCGTGTCGAACCTTGGGGTCAGGTCACCTGTATTTGTAACCTCGAATTTTCCCGAATTATTTACATCCCGCACCTGCGACAGTCCTGTTGTGGGATCAACACCCAGATATTCCCCGATATACACCAGGTCTAGAGATCGCCCTACAATGTATCTGCTAGCATAACTCGACTGCTCCAAGTCAGGATACTTCAGTAGGCGGTTATTTGGCAGTGTCAGGTTAAAATTTGTGTTCCAGTTAAAATCGGCACTTTTAATATTTTTAGAGTTTAGGGTAAATTCCCATCCCCGATTTTGTACCACCACATTATTCAGGTTGGCGGTTACTGTAGAGAAACCAGTCGCAGTAGGCAAAGGATACTGCACCAATGGGTCGTTGGAATTATTTCGGTACCAAGCCGTACTCACAATAATCCTGTCCTTCAGGAAGCCCAGCTCGGTCGCAAACTCCAATTTCTTGTTCATCTCCCAATGTAAGTCCGGCTTAAAGAACGATTCGGGACTGATGGCCAGGGAGTCCTTGTATGTGGGCGAAAAGGCATTTGAAGCATACAAAGCCATGTAGCGATAGTCGCCAATCTGGTCGTTACCAGTAATACCATAGCTTGCCCTCAGTTTGCCGAAACTCAGCACTTTGCTATCCTTCAGCACGTCGAGGTTACTAAATATCCATGCACCACCCAAAGCCCAAAAACTCGAATACTTATAGTTCGGGCCAAAACGGCTCGAACCATCTCGACGACCCGAGAGGTTCAGGATATACGTATCGTCGTAGTTATAGGTAGCCCGACCAAAAATCGCGGCATATTTGTATTCATTAGCCAGACTGTTGGGATTAACGAAACTACTGCTGTTAATACCGAACATCGTACCCAGCAATGCATCACTGGAGTAATCGCGCAAGGTAAAGTTGTAGCCATCGCGCGTTTGTGACTGCAGCGTCCCCCCAGCCAGTACGTTAAGGTTGCCCGGACCAACGGCTTTCTTATATTCTATCTGCGGCTCAATAATCATACTTTCAAAGATGCTGTTACCAAACTGAGAGGTATTCGTGATATTGGCTGACATAGGGTTTTTAGCCGTTTTGGGGCTGTTCCTTAACTCATCCGTACGGATTTTGTTGTATCCTAAACTTGTTCTAACTGTTAGTTCAGGCAAAATCTTATAGCCGAGTACGAGATTGCCGGTCAGGTTTCCCGTCTTTGCAGTATATGTTTCTAAAAGATAAGCTAAGGGATTATCCATAATACCGCCGCCTACATATACACCTCCTTCATTCCAGGCGATACTTCCATCGTCGTTATACAACTTAAAATGCGGAGGCAAGATCAGCTTCATAGACGGATCTGTGCCTGCATTCTTATTCGTACTAGAAGCATAGCTACCCACAAAATTTAAATTCAGCTTATCCTTTAAAGCTTTCGTGCTCAAGTTAGCATACACTGTTCCCCGGGTATTCGGCATAGGCGTTGGATACACATTAGTTTCCCTCGCATAAGTGCTTCTCACCACATACTGCGTTTGCTGAGAGCCGCCCGAAACACTTGCCTCGGCATTGGTAAAACTAGCCGTTCCACCCAACAGCTCTTCTGCAAGGTTCGTTGTACGGGTCGTATCCCACAGCATTACGTCAGGTGCATTCGCCACAGTCATTGTTTTACCGTCATTTCTGAAAGCCTCCTTACGCATTTCCAGGTATTGTTTTGTATTCAGCATCTGCGGGATATTGGCTTTACTAAAGCCTGAACCAAACCGGGCGGATATAACCGGCTCGCCGGCAACACCCTTCTTTGTGGTGATTAACACAACACCACTTGCACCTCGACTACCGTAAATAGCTGTCGCATCCGCATCCTTCAGTACATCTATACTTTCAATATCTCCTGGGCTTATCGTGCTGAAAGGGCTCAGTCCGGAGATAGAACTTCCCGAAATCGCCGAACCCAGGAGATTCAGGTTTTCATTGCCACTGGCAATTGGTACACCATCGATAATAAATAACGGAGACTCCGCAGCCCCAAAAGTCGGATCCACCCGCGTCCTTCCACGAATCTGCACGTTAACGGCCGATCCGGGCACCCCACTATCCTGTGACACAAGAACTCCCGCAAGCCGGCCTTCCAGCGCAGCAAGCGGATTGTTTACTGGGGTATTGGCGATAGTTTCCCCATCCACGGTTTCAATATTTCCCGTTCCCAGCCTTCTTGATGTAGTTCCATACGCCATAACCTGCACCTCATCCAATTTGGAATCGCTCAATTCAAGTAAAACTACCAGATTGGAGGTACTGGCCGTAACTTCCTTTGACTTATAGCCAATGTACGATACGGTCATTTTCGTTCCTGGCTCCACGCCCTTGATCAGGTAAGTACCATCACTACCAGTTACCGCACGTTGCCTGCCGTCAATTACTACTGAAGCGCCGGCAAGCGGTGCACCCTTCTCATCTACCACACGACCACGCACATCAATCGCATTCATGGCATTCAGAAAGCGTTGAAGTAAGCCATCCTCACGCTCGCGTACCACAATCGTACGGTCTTCAATCGTATATTCCAGTGGCTTTCCGGCAAAACAGGCGTCGAGTACGGTCTTCAGGCTAGCCCTCCTGAAGTTAGCATCAATCCTGGTGCTCGACCGTACCGACTCCTGCGGCCAGACCACATTATAGCCTGTTTGCTTTCTGATTTCGTTAAAAACCTCCTTGAGCGTAACATTCTTTTGTGTCAACGTCAGCTGCTGCGCAAAGCCCGTGGCGCTCGCCTGCATCAGAGAAGCGGTCAATAAAAAGATGATCAATCTCATAACCATCAATAGTTTATAAAAATTCATACATTAGTCTGTTATTGGTGTCGTGCCCGTCTTGCAAGGTAAAGCACTTCACCGGTGTACATAAATCGGGGGTGTTAGCGCACTCCCGTTTTTTATTTCTCTAAAAATCCGCTGAGGTCTGTGGTGGTTAAGAATCTGTTTTGTACTGATTTGTCATGTGAGTTTAGGTTTGTTGGTTTATATAAATTCTAGTTGATTCAAGTGTTAATCTGTTACAATCACCCTCCGCCCGTCTATCTTAAAACGCAGCACCCTGGTAAGCGCCAGTTTGTTCAGCACATCCGATACCTCATTGGCCCGCGAAATATTCCCCGTAAAACGCTGTTTGCGCAAGGCCGGATTTTCGTACACCACCTTTACATCATACCAGCGTGCAATACGCTCCATGATGCTTTCCAGCGGTTCCTCATTAAAGTCAAAATAACCGTTCTTCCATGCTATTGCCTCCTCCGCGTTTATGCGGACAACCTGGAGTTCGTCATTGTTGAGGCGCGACTGATGGTCCGGCTGCAGTAAAACACTACTTCCGCTAACCCGACCCTCCACACTAAGCGGCGATACCCTAACCGAACCTTCCAGCAAGGTTGTTTTCGTACCGCCCTTGCCATAGCCTTCAATATTGAAATGCGTACCCAGAACCTCTACCAGCTGACCGGCAGATACCACCAGGAAAGGCGTGGGATCAGCCAGTTTAGATACCTCAAAATAAGCTTCGCCTGAAAGTTCTACACGTCGCTCCCCTTTTTCAAAAACCGAAGGGAACCGGAGAGAAGAAGCCGCATTAAGCCATACCCGCGTACCATCGCTCAGTGTAAACTCATACATCCCACCCCTTGGCGTTTCCGCGGTCAGCATCCTGCCCAGCGGTGCAGCATTGACCACCCGCGAACCATCGTTGTAAGTAACCGACGCAGCGTCGATTATCACCCCATGCATCGTTTCGCTCAACTGCACAACCTCGCCATTGTCTATACGCAGTGTGGCCGTGTTCTTGCCGGGCGACACCCGTAGCTTACCCACAATCTGCACCCGCTCCTGCGAAGCTTTCCAGTAAGGCAGACCAAAAAACAAAGCTGCCATAACCAGCAGTACCGAAGCAGCAGCGGCAACTGCCGGCCACAAGCGGCGCATACGCGGAGCAGGTTTTGCAGTCAGTGCAATATGTTTATGCAAATTTTTACGCATCTCGCGGTTAGCTGCGGCAATGATCTCCTCATCGGGCAGTGCGCTGCGCTCCTTAAGATAAGTCAGGAAATATCGTTCCACCACCTGCCTTTCAGCAGCCGTAGCCCTGTTTTCCACATACCTTTGAATCAATTCCTGTGCTTGTAGCTTATCCATTTGTTACCCCGGGCAATACCGCCCCCTAATAACACGTCCGCCCAGCACCCGAAAAATCCCGAAAAAAATTTAAAAAAATCAGATCAGCCCTCAGCAAAACAAAAAAAGAGATAAAAAACCATTGCCCACATTCGGCCTTATCCGCTTCACCGCCATACTGAGCAAGTTCTGCACCGTCTTCTCCGAAACATTCAGTTCCGCCGCAATTTCCGTGTTCGAATAAAACTCGAGCCGGCTCATGATGAAAGCCCGCGCCATCTTCGGCGGAAGATCAAGCACCAACCGCTCCACCGCAGCAATCAGCTCCTTCTCGTCCATATAGTCCTCGGTCGAATTCAGGCCCTCTTCCATCCCCTGCAGGAACTGCGCCGCATACCCATCACGCACACGATCGTGCGCCACCAGCTTCAAGAACTTATAACGCACGCTGCTGTAAAGATAAGCACGTAAGGACGCCGAAAACACCGTCTGCCCCCTTTTATCCCAAAGTGAAATGAAAAGTTCCTGCACAATATCCTGCGCCGTCGCAGCATCGGCCGTCAGTTTAAAGGCATACACATAAAGCAAATTGCTGTACCGGTTATAGATCTCCCCGAAAGCAGCCGAGTCGCCGCCCCCCAATAATTCCGTAAGCTCCTGATCGGTAAGTTTGTCGTATACAACCATAGTCCGTCAGCAAATATATATTATTTACGCACCTTCGAGATGACGGTACTGGCAACTTTTTGATTGAACTTTCATCACATAGCATTACTTTTTGATTAGTTTTTCGTCATAAAGTAATACTTTGTGATTGATTTCTTGTCATTAAGTAATACTTTTTGATTAATTTTACATCATGAAGTACAGACATATATACGAAGATTTGCTGGCTCATAGTCAAAAAAAGCAAATCACGGTCATTACCGGAATGCGACGGGTAGGGAAAAGCACCGCGGTAAAATATGTACTCCAAAACATCGGACACAACAATTACATTTACCTCGACTGTGAACGGGTGGAGGTGAGGCTACTGTTCAACGGACAGAACTACGAGGGCATTAAAGCCGAGCTCGAAATTATGGGTGTTGACTTTTCAAGCCCGGCCCTGATCGCTTTAGACGAAATCCAGCTTGTAGAAAACCTCCCAAGTGTCATTAAATATCTATACGACACCTACAATATTAAATTCATCGTCACAGGCTCCAGTTCCTATTACATGAAGAACCACTTTTCAGAGAGCCTTGCAGGCAGAAAACGCATCTTTGAAATGTATCCACTGTCCTTCCAGGAATACCTGGTCTTTAAAGACATACCCGTAGGAAACTATGAAAAACACAAATGGCAGCCCCTGAATATTAGCTGGTACAACAGATACAATGAACTCTATGCCGAATACATAAAGTTCGGAGGATTTCCAGAGGTTGTCCTTGAAACAGATAAAGACGACAAAACTGAACTTCTTAAAGACATCGTAAACTCGTACATCGAACTCGACGTAAAACTTCTCTCCGACTATTCAGTGAGCGAAGACTTGTATAAACTTGTCAAGATCCTGGCTGCCCGGGCAGGGAATAAGGTAGACTATACAAAGATCGCCAGCGTAACAGGCATCAACAGACAAAAGATAGCCACCTATATTCAACTTTTGGAATACACCTACTTCGTTTATCAGGTATCACCATTTACCAAAAACGTCGACAAAGAAATATCCCAGCAAACCAAGCTATACTTTGCGGACACCGGGATATTAAACATATTGGGTACCGATCAGCTTTCAAGCGGACAACTATTTGAAAATACCATTGCCGCTCAATTGAAAACGCAAGGCTCATTACAATACTATCAAAAGAAAACCGGTCAGGAAATCGACTTCATCTTCGACGGCAAAATCGCCCTGGAAGTGAAAGAAACCCCCATTCAGAAAGACAAACAAACACTAGAACAAAGAGCCGATGCCATCGAACTCAAACAAAATCTTCTGATAGGCCGATATCCGTCAGAAAGCGGCTTTTCCGACTTCGTCTGGGGCGGAAATCTTTAAATATCTGCTGTGCTCGAAATGACGTCCGGGAAAACTAAGAAAGATATTCCCAATAATTATCACTGTTGATGACCCCTACTGCTTTCGGGTTGTAGCTTTCTAAAAACGATGGCGTAAACTTCACCCGTACCTTCGGATTCCATTTTAATTCAAAAGCCTCGAAAGAATTGTCCTGCTCCTCAATATAGTCTATCTCAGCTTTGCCTACCGTTCTCCAGAAATAAGTGTTGCCGTAAAAGCCCGAGTAAGCCAGATTCTTTTTACGCTCACTTATAATAAAGTTCTCCCAAAGTGCGCCAATATCATTCCGTTGTACCAAAGGAGCAAAATTGTTAATCACACTGTTCCGGATTCCGTTATCATAAAAATAGATCTTTCTAGACGTACTTATCTCATTGCGCAGATTTCGGGCCAGCGGGTTTAATCGAAATACAACAAAACATTTTTCCAGCAAATCTATATAATTACCTACTGTAGCCTTGTCAAGCCCCACCGTAACCGCCAGCTCATTATACGAAACCTCATTTCCCACCTGCCAGGCCAGTGCCTGCAACAACTTCATCAGCGCATCTGGCCTACGTATGCCGCCCGACTCCAGGATATCCTTATATAGATAGCTTCCGGCTAAGTTATTCAACGTTTCAATGCCAGAGGCCGGATTATTAATTACATCAGGGTACATACCCGTAATTAGAAATTCCTCCAATCGCGGTTGCACCTTTCCAAAAGAAAATTGCTCCTTCAGTTCCCTCCAGGCCAAAGGATACAGCCTATACTCCCATTTTCGTCCAGTAAGCGGCTCATTGATCTTACTCGCAATTTCCAATGCAGATGACCCCGAGATAAACAATTGAATATCCTTCCTGGAATCTATGATCATCTTTGCACTTAATCCGATATTCTCAAGTCGCTGCGCTTCATCAAATACGACCACTTTATTATTACCAATATAGTTATTAATAAAAGCTTGGCTAGGATTGCTCCAAAGTGTCCTTACCGCAGGATCATCACCGTTGATATATAAAAAGTCTTTATCCAAAGCCGAAGCGATGGTGGTAATTAAAGTTGTCTTTCCCACCTGCCTAGGTCCCAGAATGACGATGGCCTTCTTGAAATCGATTTTACGCTCTAAAGTAGCTTTTAGCACCCGATTAATCATACTCAGACTGTGTATTCCCCAAATATAGGCTTTTTCAGGGAATATAATCCCTAAATATAGGCTTTTTCAGGGAATAGCCTCAAGATAACGCCTCAATGCACTTTATCAGGCTGTCGCGCCAGTAGGGAACCTCCAGGCCAAAGGCCGATTTGATTTTGGATTTATCCATAACAGAGAACTTCGGGCGTTTGGCCGCTGTTGGATAATCGGAAGAAGGAATCGGGTTTACCTTCACCTGCGTAGCGCTCAGCTCAAAGATCGCCTGAGCGAAATCGTACCAGGAAACCGCCCCTTCGTTGCTGTAATGATACAGGCCGTAACGGGCGCCCGGCCCGGACGCAGCAATAATATCCAATATAGCACCAGCCAGGTCAATGGCATAAGTAGGAGAACCGATCTGGTCGGCGATGATATTCAACTCGTCGCGGTCGGCCCCAAGCTTAAGCATCGTTTTAACGAAGTTATTGCCAAACTCCGAATACAGCCAGCTCGTGCGCAGAATAAAATGCTCAGGCAACACCTCAGCGATGGCCAGTTCGCCCTCAAGCTTCGTTAAGCCATACACACTGATCGGCTCGGCCATATCCTCCTCGCGAAGCAGCTCCACCACATCACCCTCAAACACGAAATCCGTAGAAATATGCACCATTGCGGCACCATGCTCCGCACACAAACGTGCAATATTCAAAGCACCATCGCGGTTTACGGCGCGACAAACATCCACATCCGACTCCGCCTTATCGACCGCCGTATACGCCGCACAATTTATAACAAAAGAAGGCTTCACCTCGGCAAACAAAGCCGAAAGCGCGTCGACGTCCAGAATATTCGCCGAAGACTCCTCCGGGAAAACCAGGGAATCCAAACCGCGCCTTTCAGCAACCACCCTCAGGCACTGCCCCAGCTGACCAGAAGCACCAAGCACCAAAACCCTCATTGTTTTATCAATTTAAGCAGATACTGACCATAACCACTCTTCACCAAAGGCTCCGCTACCGCGCGCAACTGCTCCGCGTCAATAAAGCCCATCCGATAAGCCACCTCCTCAATAGCCCCGATCTTCAAGCCCTGGCGCTCCTCAATCACCTGCACAAACTGGCCCGCCTGCATCAGCGAATTAAACGTACCCGTATCAAGCCATGCCGTACCCCGGCTCAGCACACCCACCTTCAGCTTACCCTGCTCCAGGTACACCTTGTTCACATCCGTAATCTCATACTCACCGCGGGGCGAAGGCTTAATATTCTTCGCAATCTCCACCACCGAATTATCATAAAAATACAAGCCCGGAACCGCATAATCCGACTTAGGCTGCAGCGGCTTCTCCTCAATAGAAATCGCCACATTGTTCGCGTCGAACTCTACCACACCATAACGCTCCGGATCAGACACCTGGTAAGCAAACACCACACCCCCTTCCGGATCACTGCTCGACTGCAGCAACTTGCTCATACCTTCACCATAGAAAATATTATCACCCAGCACCAGCGCCACCTTATCATTACCAATAAAATCAGCCCCGATCACAAAAGCCTGGGCCAGTCCGTTCGGCAACTCCTGCACCGCATACGAAAACTTACAGCCCAGTTTAGAACCATCGCCCAGCAGCTTCTCAAAATTCGGCAAATCATGCGGCGTAGAAATAATCAGGATCTCGTTAATCCCCGCCAGCATCAAAGTCGACAACGGATAATAAATCATCGGCTTATCATAAACCGGCATCATCTGCTTGCTCATCGCAAGCGTTAACGGATGTAAACGAGTGCCGCTACCACCGGCTAATATTATACCTTTCATGTTCGAAATTATACGTTAAAATACGGAAGAATTACATCCTTATCACTTAAACTGCGCTTATCGGCCGGAATGCGCCAGTCGATACCCAAAGTAGGATCATCATAGCGAATACCGCCTTCCGAAGCCTTGTTGTACGTATTGTCACACTTATACGCAAACACCGCCGTTTCGCTCAGTACCGAAAAACCATGAGCGAAACCACGCGGCACATACAGCTGCAGATTATTCTCCGCTGTAAGCTCCACAGCAACCCACTCACCAAAAGTCTCAGACCCCTCACGAAGGTCCACAGCCACATCAAGCACCGCACCCTCAATCACCCGCACCAGCTTAGCCTGCGCATGCTCACCCTTCTGGAAATGCAAGCCCCTGATCACCCCGTAAGTCGAAGCACTCTGATTGTCCTGCACAAAATGGCCATTCTGTCCCGTCAGCTCCTCAAACTTAGGCTCATTAAAGCTTTCAAAAAAATAACCGCGACTGTCCTTAAACACCGTAGGCTCAATAACAAAACAACCCTTAAGCTTAGTCTCCGTAACCTTCATCTATCTCTGGGCGTATTGCGTATCATAATAAGACTGGTAAGCACCCGAAGTTACATTACTCAGCCATTCCTCATTTTCAAGATACCAGTCGACAGTTTTAGCCAAACCCTCCTCAAACTGCAGGCTAGGCACCCAGCCCAGCTCCTGCTGCAGCTTCGTCGAATCGATCGCATAACGCAGATCATGACCCGCCCTATCCGTCACAAAAGTGATCAGTTTGGCCGACTCACCCGGCTCGCGACCCAACTTCTCGTCCATAATGCGGCAAAGCAAATGAATCAAATCAATATTCTTCCACTCATTATGCCCACCAATATTATACGTCTGCCCCGTAGCAGCCTTATGGAAAATCACATCAATCGCACGCGCATGATCCTCTACCCAAAGCCAGTCACGCACATTCTCACCCTTGCCATATACCGGCACAGGCCTGTTCTTCTGAATATTATTAATCGCCAGCGGAATCAGCTTTTCCGGAAAATGATGCGAACCATAATTGTTCGAACAATTCGAAATCACCACATCCAAACCATACGTATCATGATAAGCACGAACAAAATGATCAGACGAAGCCTTAGAAGCCGAATACGGACTATGCGGATCATAAGCCGTAGACTCCGTAAACATGCCCGACTCACCCAGCGCACCATACACCTCATCGGTAGACACATGATAAAAACGCTTCTTATCATAGTCACCCTTCCAATATTCACGCGCCGCGTTCAGCAAATTCACCGTACCAATCACGTTCGTCATTACAAAAGCCGTAGGATCCGTAATAGAGCGGTCCACGTGCGACTCCGCAGCCAAATGAATCACCGCATCAAAGTTCTCCGTTTCAAACAACTCATTGATCTCCGCTGCATCCGTAATATCCAAACGCACAAACTTATAATTCGGCTTATCTTCAATATCCCTCAGGTTAGCCAGGTTTCCAGCATAAGTAAGCTTATCAAGATTTACAATCTGATAATCAGGATAAGTATTCACAAACCTGCGCACCACGTGCGAACCAATGAAACCGGCACCACCGGTAATGAGGATTTTCTTGTTCATTTATAAACCATTAATTCTCCAAAAATGCAAAAAAGCTACCAAAGTTTTAAGCTTATCGTCATCTCAAGGAGCGAAGCGACGAGGCTACCGTGAAATATTGAAATGGCATTTCAGATTTTCACGGTAAACCGGACGAAACTATCTAAAGATTATAACTCGTAAGGATTTATTACATCGAGGTTTTTGAGATGCTTAAAGTCAGCGGTATTACGTGTGATCAAAACAAAGCCATACGCCATTGCTGTAGCAGCTATCACAGCATCAGGCAACTTAATTCGATAAGCTTTCCGAAGGGATATGGTTTCCAAAGCAACAACTTCACTAAGCGGATAAATCGTTGCTACGTCAACAAACTTTTGCAATGCCCTTATTTCCGCTTCCGGAGTACTATTTCCTGAAAACAACTCAATTTGAGTGATCACAGATATTATTGGTTCAATGCCCGTCATCAGAGCCCTACCCTCAGGCGGCATCTTGCCATTAAAAAAGTCAATTACCGCGTTGGAATCGATCAGATATCTCTTTCCCATTCTGAACGGCTTCGCTGAACATTGCTTTGCAAATCACTCGCAGTCTTGTCGGAAAGAATACCCCAAAAGTCCCCCATAGTGACCTGATGAGTAACACTATGTTCTAGTTCTTCTAGCGACAAGAAAGTGACCTCAATCTTCTTACCGACATACTCTTTAGGAATATCGAGTTTAATTTGATCATTTTCCGGAACCACAATTGTTCTTACCATACTCAAATATACTTTATTTATCCAGAAAGAAAAAACCAATCAATAGTGCTTTTAGGAGGTTTCTCCGTCATCTTGAGGAACAAAACGAGGAGCGCAAAAAAAATCCCGTTACACCAAAGCATAACGGGACAAAAAAATATACGTTAAAAATTAATTTACACCAATAGCTTTAACCTTAAAGCCAATTGCGCGCAATTTCTCAGCATCCAAGATGTTACGACCGTCAAAAATCTTAGCAGGTTTTTTCATATTGTCGTAAATACGCTGCCAGTCATAGTCCTTAAACTCATCCCATTCCGTAAGAATAGCAATGGCATGCGCATTCTCACAAGCACGATACGGATCCTCAAATACCTTCACCTGTTCGCGGTTCTCCTCAGGCTTGCGCGTATTCAGGTAATCCAGGTCGCCCAAAATCTGGTGCTCCTGAACCTTAGGATCGTACACACGAACCTTAGCTTGTTCATTTAAAAGCTCATCAGCAACATAAATAGCGGCCGACTCACGTGTATCGTTGGTATCCTTCTTAAAAGCCCATCCCAGGAAAGCGATCTTTTTGCCAGAAACCGTATTGTACAAATCCTTAACAATACCATGCGCAAAACGCTTCTTCTGGTGATCGTTCATAATAATCACCTGCTCCCAGTAGTCCGCCACCTCTCTCAAGCCGAAAGTGCGCGAAATATACACCAGGTTAAGAATATCCTTCTGGAAGCAAGAACCACCAAAACCCACAGAAGCTTTCAAGAACTTAGGGCCAATACGACTATCCGTACCAATAGCACGGGCCACCTCATTTACATCAGCTTCAGTCTTCTCGCAAAGTTCTGATATAGAATTTATCGATGATATCCGCTGAGCGAGATAAGCATTCGCCACCAGCTTAGAAAGCTCAGAAGACCAAACATTAGTGGTTAAGATACGCTCACGAGGAATCCAGTGCGCATAAATATCAACCAAAGCCTGAATGGCCTCTTTACCCTCAGGCGTCTGATCACCACCAATCAACACACGATCAGGCATCAGCAAATCCTCCACAGCAGTACCCTCAGCCAAAAACTCAGGGTTAGACAACACCTGGAAGTTTACCCCATTACCCGTATTATCCAAAATATCACGAACCGCCTCAGCAGTACGCACAGGCAAAGTAGATTTCTCTACAATAATCTTATCCGATTTAGAAACACGTGCAATTTGACGCGCACAAAGCTCAATCCATTTCAAATCTGCACCCTGACCTTTACCAGCACCATAAGTTTTAGTAGGCGTGTTTACAGAAATAAAAACCATCTCCGCTTCATCAATAGCTTTATCTACATCGGTAGAAAAAAACAGGTTACGACCACGCGCCTCAGCAACAACATCACTCAAACCAGGTTCATACACAGGGATGTTCTCCGTGTCAGGATCATTCCAGGCAGCAATTCTAGCCTCATTTAAATCGACTACAGTAACTTTAATTTCAGGACACTGCTTAGCGATAACAGCCATTGTAGGGCCTCCAACATACCCTGCACCGATGCAGCAAATTGATGTGATTTTTTTCATATTAGGATACAAATATTTCCGACGTTAAAACTGCAAAAAAACTATTAAACTAGCCACAATAAGAATGAAATATTATTAGCTACAAACTTAGTGTAAAAAGTACACAAAAGTAAGCAAATAACTATAAATCACTTATATTTGTATAAATTCTCTATAATTCTTAAGTTTTTGTTAACCCATTATTAATAAATCACGCTAAAAACTCCTCAAATCGATGAAAAAAGCACTAATCACAGGGATCACGGGTCAGGACGGCTCCTATCTAGCCGACTTTTTGTTAAAAAAAGGATATGAAGTTCACGGTATCAAACGCCGTAGCTCTTTGTTTAATACAGATCGTATCGATCATCTTTATCAGGACCCGCACGAAAGTAATGTGAAATTTGTTTTGCACTATGGTGATTTAAGTGATTCAACCAACCTTATCCGCATTATTCAGCAGGTTCAGCCAGACGAAATTTATAATCTCGGCGCAATGAGCCACGTACACGTAAGTTTTGAAACTCCTGAATACACAGCAAATGCAGATGGTATCGGTACCTTAAGAATTTTAGAAGCTATCCGGATTTTAGGTTTAGTAAACAAAACGAAGGTTTACCAGGCTTCTACATCAGAACTGTATGGTTTGGTGCAGGCAGTGCCTCAATCAGAAACCACACCATTCTATCCGCGTTCTCCTTACGCAGTAGCTAAAATGTACGCTTACTGGATTACCGTAAACTACAGGGAAGCTTACGGCATGTACGCTTGCAACGGTATCTTGTTTAACCACGAGAGTCCGCTACGGGGCGAAACTTTCGTTACTCGTAAGATCACCCGCGGCACCGCTAAAATTGCTTTAGGTCTGCAAGATAAATTGTACCTGGGTAACCTAAATGCACAACGCGACTGGGGCCACGCTAAAGATTACGTTGAGGCCATGTGGTTAATCCTTCAGCAAGAAAAACCAGAAGACTTTGTTATTGCTACTGGTGTAACTACCACAGTGCGCGACTTTATTAAAATGGCTTTCAGCGAAGTGGGCATTACATTAGAGTTTAAAGGTGAAGGCGTTGACGAAAAAGGATACGTAGTATCCTGCAGCAAGCCTGAATTCCAGATTGAAGTAGGTAAAGAAGTAGTGGCAGTTGATCCGCGTTACTTCAGGCCTACTGAAGTAGATTTGCTTATCGGCGATCCAACCAAGTGCAAAGAAAAACTAAACTGGATGCCTAAGTACGACCTCGCCGGATTGGTTAACGACATGATGACTTCAGATGTTCAGCATTTCCAAAAAGAAAAAATGTTGAAAGATGCTGGTTATGCAGTTAAAAACCAATACGAATAAGAATGGAAAAAAATGCAAAAATATACGTAGCCGGCCACAATGGAATGGTAGGCTCTGCTATAGTAAGAAAACTGAAGAGCGAAGGTTATGAAAACATCATAACCCGATCTTCAAAAGAACTGGATCTTACCGACAGCCCGTCGGTAAAAAACTTTTTTGAAACAGAAAAACCTGAGTATGTTTTTCTGGCCGCAGCCAAAGTAGGCGGCATCATGGCCAATAACATCTACAGAGGTGAGTTCTTGTACGAAAACCTGATGATCCAAAACAATGTGATTCATCAGTCCTATCTTAACGAGGTTAAGAAATTGATGTTCTTGGGTTCATCATGTATTTATCCTAAACTGGCTCCACAGCCCCTAAAGGAGGAATACTTATTAACCGGTGAGCTTGAGCCTACAAATGAGCCGTACGCTATTGCTAAGATTGCAGGCATC